>JAYUUM010000113.1:0-12179 GCA_043754555.1 Arenimonas sp.
ACGGAAAATCATAAAACTCCCAATCGGCGGGCAAGTCCATCTTGGGTGTTTGCTTCGTCAAGCGTGAACGAACTACCGAGACCGGCATTTCACCGCCCATTAAAATGGCATCATGAAATTCGCGTTCGCTCATTTTTCCGCTCGTGACCATTTCCTTGTGCAAGGTCCGGAATTGCAAGCCGCCGACCATGTAGGCGATCTGATACAGCGGGCCGTAATCCCCGGCAAAACTTCGACGAACTTCTGCTGCCGCATTTTCACGTTCATGACCTACACGATCGACCAGCAAATCAATCGATTGCTGTGGTGTCATCTTGCCCATATGGAAAGATAGCGAGAACAAAATACGGGCGGCACGATGACTACGCCAAAACAGCATGCCAATTTTTTCTTCAGGTGTCTTGCCAAAGCCACGATCATATAATTGCATTTCCCAATACAGTGCCCAGCCTTCAGTCCAGAATGGCGTGCCAAATAACTGGCGTTGGGTTTGATAGCGCTGGTTATAGAAAAATTGCAGATGATGGCCGGGAATCAATTCGTGATGCACCACGGCACGCGAAAAATATTGGTTATTGCCACGCAGCGCCATCAACTTTTTATCTTGCGGCATGTTGTCGGTGGGGTAAGCGACCCAAACATCTTCACCGCCTAGAAAGAACGGAGCTTGCAACTGATACTCGGGCGTAAGCATTGTCATGCGCCAATCGCGCTTTGCAATTTCCGGCACGGTGACAAGATTATTGGTTTCCAGATAATTGATGGCTTCATCGGCAAGCTGCACGACAAGCTTCGGTTGTTCGCCGGGCAGTGGACTTTTCTGCTTCACGGCTTCGAGTGCTTGTCGCCAATCCTTGTAGCCCATTTCAGCTGCCGCTTTTGTCATTTCATTTTGGCACCAACTCAATTCTTTTTCTGCCAAGGTGATCAATTCTTCCGGCGTGTAGGGAATCATCTCGTGTTGCAGGTCGGTCAACAAAGCTTCGCGGCCAATCGGGTCTCCAATAATGGTTTCCGGGTTTGCTGCGCCTGCTAATTTGTCCCGCAAAAATTTGGAATAAGATTCCATCTCCTTGTCGAGCGCTTCATAGGGAAGTTTTGTCCAGTAGGTAAAATTTGGATCGTAGCCGTTATAAAATGTAAACCAGTCTTTCAAGTTTTCGCGAAGACTACTGAGATATTTTGCTGCACGAAGGGCAACAATCGGATTAACAACGGTTTTGCTGTCTTTGTTTTCCAACTGCGCATGCATTTTTTCAAGCGCTTTGTGTGACTGCGTTAAAACCTGTGCGCTGGTTTTTGCATCGGCGTACACCAATGCACGGCGATCCTCGGCAAGCGTAATCAGATTATTTGCTTGTGGTATCAGTGTTGCGGCTTGATCAAAACGCTTGCGATTAAAATCGAGTTGCTTCAATCGATAATTCAATTCGCGTTTGAAGAGCGCGTAATCAACCTGGTCTTCCAATGGCAGCGAAGTATAATCAAGTGTGCCGATGGATTTTAGCCAGCCTTTGTAAAGACTACGCAGCGCGGCTTCGCGCTTTGGACTGCCGGTAATATCATGCGTATGTTCAATGCTGGATACGTCTGCGATGAAACGGTGAATCATCGGTGCCAGTTTTTGCGAGCTGGCAGGGATTTCCGATGGTTGCGGCACGCTGACTTCAGCAGCTGACAATGACAATGAAAGACTTGAGGTAATGAAGAAGGTCAACACACAAAGACGAAATTTCATGCAGTATTCCTGATAGCAAGTGCGCTGTGCGCCGTTTGTTGGATGAATTGCAGCAGCGATTTCATGCCGTTGCTACGGGTCGGCGATAAATGTTTCGCCAAGCCAATCTGTCCAATATAGTCAGGAGCTGTGCTCATGATTTCTTCGGCACTGCGGCCTGAGTAAACTCGCAAGGCAAGAAAGATCAAGCCAGAAACAATAGTGGAATCACTGATGGCGCTGAAGTCCAGTTTGTCTTTATTACCTTCCGGCACAATCCAGACCATTGATTGACAGCCAGTCAAACGATGCTCTTCAGTTTTCCACTCTTGCTTCACGTCCGGCAGTTTTTTGCCGAGATCGATCAAATATTGATAACGCTCGGACCAGTCACTGAAGAAGGCGAATTCTTCAGCGATGGCCTTTTGTGCGTCGGCGGCAGTAGGTTCCATTGGGAACATCAGGCACGTCTCCAGCGCACACCTTGAGCAGTATCTTCGAGCAAGATGCCATCGGCTGCCAGTAGGTCGCGGATGGCATCAGAGCGAGCGAAATCTTTTGCTTTCTTGGCCGCATTGCGTTCATCGACCAGAGTTTGGATGCGGGAATCATCACTATTGTCATTGCCGCGTGCAAACCAGGAAGCTTGATCTTGTTGCAACAAGCCAAGCAATGAACCAGCACCGAGTAGTTCGGATTTCAAACGAGTTTTATCTTCGATACTTTCTGCTTTGCGGGCTTCACTAGCAATTCGTGCCAACTCTGATAATGCGATCGGCGTATTCAAGTCATCGCATAATACTGCTTCAATGATTTCAGGAATGATGGGCTCTGCATGAACATCTTTTAAATCACGCAATGTGCCGTACAAACGATCCAGCGTTTTAATGCTTTGTTCAATCAAACCATCGGTCCAATCCAATGGTTGGCGATAATGCGCGGTGAGCAGCGCATAGCGCAGTGCTTCAGACGGATGGGTTTCCAAAAGGCTATGTAACACGCTGACATTGCCCAGTGATTTCGACATCTTGGTACCACCGAAATCGAGCATGCCGTTGTGAACCCAGTAGCGTGCGAATACTTTGCCACCATGTGCGCAAGTGCTTTGAGCGATTTCGTTTTCATGATGCGGAAATAAAAGATCATTGCCACCAGCGTGGATATCAATGGTTTCGCCGAGATGCGCTTCAGCCATTGCCGAGCATTCGATGTGCCACCCGGGACGACCGCGACCCCAGGGCGAATCCCAACCTGGTAGTTCCGGTGTCGATGGTTTCCATAATACGAAATCACCCGCTTCACGTTTATAGGGAGCGACATCCACGCGGGCACCGGCAATCATTTCGTCCATCGGACGACGTGAGAGCTTGCCGTAATCAGCATAGCTGGCGACACAGAACAGAACATGGCCCTCGGCAGCGTAAGCATGATCGGTTGAAATCAATTTTTCGATCATCGCAATAATATGCGGAATATGATCGGTGGCATGGGGTTCGATATCTTGCGGAGTGACGCCAAGTTTCAGCATGTCCGCGCGATAAATGGCAGTGAATTTTTCGGTAATCGTTGAGATAGGGACATTCTGTTCGGCAGCAGCAGCGTTTATCTTGTCATCGACATCGGTAATGTTACGGGCGTAAATCAACTTCGGATAATTGCGACGCAAGAGTTTAGCCAATACGTCAAAAACAACGGGGCCGCGCGCATTACCGATATGCACATAGTTATAGACCGTGGGGCCACATAGATACATTGTGACTTGTTCGGGATTGATAGGTGCGAAGTCTTCAAGACTGCGGTTACGGTTGTTGTATAGGCGTATTTTCATAGTGCGAGTTTAACAATAAGCAGCTGTTTTTAGGCGAAAACATGGCCTAGCTACTGCCTAGAGTTGCAGCTCTAGATATTGACTGACATAATCGGGCCAACATGAAACTTTTTCTCGCCCACGTTGAACTGCTTACCTCTGCCTACATGGCAGCAGGCATGACTTCACGCGCTCGCCGACCGGAAGCCCACAATTCTGCTGGGTAACCCGGACGTTTCCACACGTTCCAGGAAAAGCCCGGCCATGCGCCGGGCTTTTTTGTTTTCGTATTCGTCACTCATTCAAGGTAAGCAATGAAACATTTTTTAAATACGCAAGATTGGACTCGCCCGGAACTAGACTCTTTGCTCGTGCGGGCAACGGCATGTAAACATTCGAAAATCGGCGACCAATTAAAAGGCAAATCCATCGCCTTGGTATTTTTCAATCCTTCATTGCGCACACGGACCAGTTTTGAACTCGGTGCTTTTCAAATGGGTGGCCACGCGGTGGTGCTGGCACCGGGCAAAGATGCTTGGCCCATCGAGTTTGAGTTGGGCACAGTAATGGATGGCGATACCGAAGAACATATCGCCGAAGTCGCCAAAGTATTGAGCAGTTACGTCGATTTAATCGCCGTGCGTGCGTTTCCGAAATTCGTTCTGTGGTCGGAAGATCGTCAAGACAAAGTGTTGAATAGCTTCGCGAAATACGCGACCGTGCCTATCATCAATATGGAAACCATCACGCATCCTTGTCAGGAGCTGGCGCATATACTTGCTCTGCAGGAACACTTCAGGACTCGCGACTTACGCGGAAAAAAATACGTATTGACCTGGACTTATCATCCGAAAGCCTTGAACACCGCCGTAGCAAACTCGGCGCTGACAATTGCCACGCGCATGGGCATGGATGTGACTTTATTGTGTCCAACACCGGAATACGTGCTCGATCAACGCTATATGGATTGGGCGAAAACCAATGTCGCAGAAAACGGCGGCTCGCTCTCTGTCAGTCACGATATTGCATCGGCTTATCAAGACGCCGATATCGTCTATGCAAAAAGCTGGGGTGCATTGCCCTATTTGGGCGACTGGGAAAAAGAAAAACCGATCCGTGATCAATATAAACATTTTATTGTCGATGAAGCCAAGATGGCACTCACCAATAACGGCGTGTTTAGTCATTGCCTGCCATTGCGCCGCAACGTAAAAGCGACTGATGGTGTAATGGATTCACCCAATTGCATCGCGATACAAGAAGCCGGAAATCGCCTGCCTGTGCAGAAAGCGGTGATGGCGGCGTTGATCGGGGCTGGAGGCTAGGGACTAGGGACTAGGGACTAGGGGTTAAAAGCAAAGCCTCGCAATACAATTTTACTTATCTAAATTTTGGAGTTGCCTCACATGTCAGTTTCTAGTAATCCTACAAGCCCCCAGTCCCCAGCCTCTAGCCCCAAGGAGATCGTCCTCGCTTTCTCCGGCGGTCTGGACACCAGCTTTTGCGTGCCGTGGCTGCAAGAACGCGGTTATTCCGTGCACACGGTATTTGCCGACACCGGTGGGGTTGATGCCGAAGAACGCGAGTTCATCGAGCAGCGTGCAAAAGAATTGGGCGTGACTACGCATATCACGGTGGATGGTGGCCCAGCGATTTGGTCCGGCTTCGTCAAACCCTTTATCTGGGCTGGTGAAGCCTATCAAGGTCAATATCCATTGCTGGTGTCGGATCGTTACCTGATTGTTGAAGCGGCACTGAAACGCTGTGATGAATTGGGCACCAAGCTCATCGCCCACGGCTGCACTGGAATGGGAAATGATCAGGTACGTTTTGATCTTGCGGTGAAAGCGCTCGGTGATTACGAAATCATTGCGCCGATTCGCGAAATTCAGAAAGAACATACCGAAGTGCGTGCCTACGAGCAGAAATATCTCGAGCAACGCGGCTTCGGTGTTCGCAGTAAACAGCAAGCCTATACGATCAATGAAAATGTGCTCGGTTTGACCATGTCGGGTGGTGAAATTGATCGTTGGCAATCCCCGGGCGAGGGCGCGAGTGGCTGGTGCAAGCCACGCAGCGAGTGGCCTACAGAAAAATTATCGGTCAGCATTGGCTTTGAAAATGGTGAAGCGAAGACCTTCAATGGCCAAGCGATGCCGGGTCATCTGATGCTGATTAAATTGAATCATTTGTTTGCACAATATGGTGTAGGTCGTGGTATTTACACTGGCGACACTACCATTGGTTTGAAAGGCCGCATTATTTTTGAAGCACCTGGCCTGACAGCGTTACTGGTTGCGCATCGTGCGCTAGAAGAAGCCGTGTTGAGCAAACTTCAAAACCGCTTCAAATCCGCCATAGCGAAAAAATGGATCGAGTTGGTGTACGAAGGTTTCTATCACGATCCATTAAAGACTGACTTGGAATCGTTTCTGGCATCGAACCAGGCGAAAGTCAGTGGGGAAGTTGTCATCGAAACCAATGGCGCACAAGTCACCGCGGTATCGATTTCCTCGCCACATATTTTGAATGCAAAAGGTGCGACCTATGCTCAAGCTGCTGATTGGGGCGTCGCCGAAGCCGAGGGTTTCATCAAACTGTATGGCATGAGCAGTACGCTCTGGGCTGAAGTAAATCGGGAGCAAGGCTAATGCTATCGCGAGTGCTTGAACATCTGGACGCCTTGGTATCGTTCGATACCCGGAACCCGCCGCGTACGATTGGCACTGATGGCATTTTTGATTATCTCTGCGAAGCCTTGCCGGGTTTTCGTATTGAATTAAGTGACCACGGCGCTGGTGCAGTGTCTTTACTCGCTGTGCGTGGTGAAACAACACGGGTGTTCAATGTGCATCTCGATACCGTGCCCGATTCACCGGCATGGACTGCAAGCCCACATCGTTTGCGCGTCACCAATGACAAAGCAATTGGCCTCGGTGCCTGCGATATTAAAGGTGCAGCAGCATGTTTGTTGACGGCGGCAGAAAACACTCAAGGCCCGGTCGCATTTTTATTTACGACTGATGAAGAAGCCAATGATGCGCGTTGCATTGCTTCTTTTCTTTCGCGAAATAAAGATTACGGTTTCAAAGAGGCCATCGTTGCCGAGCCCACGATGGCACAAGCCGTCTTGGCGCATCGCGGTATTGTCTCGACCCGCATGGTGTTCAAAGGCCAGGCGGGGCATGCGTCTGATGTGAATGCAATGGAGCTTAGCGCCGTGCATCAAGCGATGCGCTGGGGAAATAAAGCGTTGGATCATGTTCAAAGCTTGCAGCATCTTCGCTTCGGCGGCCTCATCGGATTTCGTTTCAATATTGGCCGTATTGAAGGCGGCATTAAAGCGAATATGATCGCGCCCAGTGCTGAACTTAGATTTGGTTTTCGTCCTCTTCCGTCTCAAGACTTTGAAGAGTTGCATCAAACGTTTCGTTCATTTACGTCGGAAAAAGTATTGGCCGACTATGAAGAGACTTTTCGTGGTGCTGCCTTGCCAGCCGGTGATGTAGCCAAGGCGGAAAATCGTCGTCTGGAAGCACGTGATCTCGCCGATTCATTAGGATTGCAGATTGGTAATGCGGTGGACTTTTGGACCGAAGCAGCCTTGTTTTCGGAAGCTGGTATGACTTCACTGGTTTATGGGCCGGGTGATATCGCCCAAGCCCATACCGCAGACGAATGGGTTGCCCTTGATCAGTTGGCAACGGTAGTTTCGAAATATCAGGAAATAATGGAGCTCAAATGAATATCGCACAGACAGTGTCACTTAACGCATCCTCCACTATCAGCCACACGTTGGCGGGGAGGTCGCTTCCATCAGACTTCGATGTCGGTACCGATCACAATGAATGATTTGCGCTCTACCATTGTTCGGCTACTGTCTAATATGGCAAGTCCGAAAGAAATTCAGCAATACCTGAAACGCTTTTCGAAACTGGACGCAGCAAAATTTGCTGTTGTGAAGGTGGGTGGTGCGATTCTGCGTGATGATCTGGATGCACTCGTGTCATCATTATCATTTCTGCAACAAGTTGGCTTAACACCTATTGTCGTGCACGGTGCTGGTCCACAACTTGATCTCGAGATGGCACGAGCGAAAATTGAAAAACAAACTGTCGATGGACTCAGGGTGACAACACCCGAAGCGCTTGCAGTGGTGCGGCGTGTATTTCAACAGGAGAATCTACATCTGGTTGAAGCCCTGCAAGCGGTCGGCGTTCGCGCAACTTCGATAACCTCGGGTTTGTTTGAATGCGATCTCTTGAACAAGCGTAAATACGGCTTGGTCGGCAAGGTTGTCAAGGTACAAACCGATGCCATTCAAGCCGCGATAAAAGTCGGTTCCATACCAGTGATTGCATCCTTGGGTGAAACCACCAGCGGCCAGATTTTGAATATCAATGCCGATTGGGCAGCCAATGAATTGGTTAAAACCTTGCAGCCATACAAAATTATTTTTCTGACCGGTACCGGCGGTTTGCTGGACGGCGAAGGCGATTTGATTGATTCAATAAATCTCTCGACTGAATACGACGAATTGATGCAGCAACCCTGGCTACATTCAGGCATGAAGTTAAAGATCGAACAAATTCATGATTTATTGATGCAGTTGCCGCCGTCTTCGTCGGTGTCGATTACCAAGCCTGATGAATTGGCAAAAGAATTATTCACCCACCGTGGCTCTGGCACACTCGTACGTCGTGGTGAAAAAATTAATGTGTTCGACAGTTGGAAGCAATGCGACCGTAAAAAACTTCAGCATCTTATTGAATCAGGCTTCGGCCGTAAATTGGCGATGGATTATTTCAAGACCACACAGCCATACCACTTGTTCGTGAGTGAACATTACCGCGCAGCATTGATACTTACGCTGGAGAACGGCATACCGCATCTCGATAAATTTGCCGTTAGCGAAGATGCACAGGGCGAGGGCCTCGGTCGTGCCGCCTGGCATGTGATGCGAGCAGAAATCCCACAGTTATTTTGGCGCTCGCGTGCCGACAACACGATCAACGAATTTTATTTCGATGAGGCCGATGGTTGCCTAAAAGGCGATAAATGGAATGTGTTCTGGTATGGCCTGGAAAACTTTGATCAAATAAAATATGCCGTTGATCATTGCCGGGCACGCCCAGCGACACTAAAAGGATAAGAGCTACATGACAAAACACTGGGCCACGACTGCAGCATTGCAAGGAAAGTACGTAAGTCTCGAGCCATTATCGCTTGAGCATGTTCCGGGCTTGCAAGAGGCTGCTCGCGATGGTGAATTATGGAACTTGTGGTTCACGTCCGTGCCGCACCCCGAATCAACATTGCCTTATGTCGAGCAAGCCTTGGTCTTGCGTGAGCAAGGCAAAGCGATGCCATTCGTGGTGCGAGATTCTGATGGCGTCATTGTAGGTAGCACCCGTTATGGCAATATTGAATCGGATCATAAGAGGCTCGAAATTGGTTGGACCTGGTACGCCGCACGCGTGCAACGTACGGCGTTAAATAGCGAAGCCAAGCTCATGTTGCTCAGTAACGCGTTTGAAGTACTCGGTGCAATTGCGGTGGAATTCAGAACCAATTGGTTTAACCAACGCTCACGTGCTGCCATCACTCGTTTGGGTGCGAAGCAAGACGGCGTGTTGCGAAACCATATGTTGATGCCCGATGGTACGCGTCGCGACACCGTCGTTTTTTCGATCACTGATTCGGAATGGCCCGCAGTGAAAAAAAATTTGCAATACCAACTGCAACGCTGCGGAAAGCAATCATGACAATACGTATTGGCTTGATAGGTGCCCGTGGTTATGTCGGTTCTGAATTGATTCGCCTCATCGCCACACATCCGGAATTTGAATTGGGTTTTGTGTCCTCTCGCGAGCGGGCAGGTCAGCAGGTTGCTACGCATGAGTCTGCATATCAAGGCCGTCTTGAATACGTAAATCTCGATGCAGAACAAGCCTCGCAGCATTCAGTCGATGCCCTTATTCTGGCATTGCCGAATAATATGGCGGAGGCATACGTGAATGCTGTCGACATGCATTCGCCCAATACGGTTCTACTTGATTTATCGGCTGATTATCGATTTTCACCCAACTGGTATTACGGCCTGCCGGAACTGACTCGCGAAAAGGCGCGGGCTCAAACTCGCATCAGCAATCCAGGTTGCTATGCGACCGCCATGCAATTGGCGATTGCTCCGATGATAGATCTTGTCGAAGGGCCACTCCAGTGCTTCGGGGTGTCGGGCTATTCCGGCGCCGGCACATCGCCTTCGGATAAAAACAATCCGGAAAAACTCCGCGACAATCTGATGCCTTACAGTTTGGTCGAACATATGCATGAACGCGAAGTGTCGTTTCATCTGGACAAGATAATCGAGTTCATGCCCCATGTAGCACCGCATTTTCGGGGGCTCACAGTTACCAGCAATCTTCATCTTCGGGAAGGGTTGGACTTACGCGACGTTCTTGATCGCTATCACCAGTTTTATAAAGACGAAGCGCTGATTGAAATAACTGAAACCGCGCCTTGGGTTAGCGAGTCTTCGGGCAAGCATGGCGTAAAAATTGGTGGTTTTACTTTAAGCAATGACAGAAAAAGGCTGGTCGTAGTATCGACTTTGGATAATTTGTTGAAAGGCGCGGCAACACAGGCAATACAAAATCTCAATTTGGCTTTTGCTCTTGAAGAATTAATGGGAATTACCAATGAGTAATCTGCTGTGGCAAAAAACCGGCGTGTCTGTGAATGAAAACATTCAACGCTTTCTTGCTGGCAATGACATTGTCGACGATAAAAGCCTTTTTTTATTTGATATTCAAGCAAGTCAGGCGCATGCCGAAGGTTTGCAAAATATAGGCATCCTCACTAAAAGTGAAGGTGAATCATTGTGTGAGTCATTGGATCAACTTGCCGCATTATTTACTGCAGGCGAGTTTGTACTCGATGACCACTACGAAGATGCGCATTCAGCTATCGAAGCATTTTTGATCGCACAGCGTGGCGATGTTGGCAGAAAAATTCATACTGGTCGCAGCCGCAATGATCAGGTGCTGGTTGCCAGTCGCTTGTATCTACGTAATGCCTTGCTACAACTGGCTTCGCTCAATCAGAAAATCGCCGAAATTTCTCTGCAACGGGCAGAGCAAGAAACTATGCTGCCAATGCCGGGTTACACCCATATGCAACGTGCCATGGTGAGCTCCGCAGGCATGTGGTGGGCCGGTTGGGCCGAGAGCTTTATTGATAATCTGAGCCTGGCGAAATCCAGTATCAACTGGATTAATGCCAACCCATTAGGCAGCGGCTCCGGTTTTGGCGTGAATATGCCAATTGACCGCGAGCACACAACGAATGCCTTGCAGTTCGACCGCATACAAGTTGCAGTCACATATGCGCAACTATCTCGCGGTAAATTTGAATTGCAGGCGCTCGCGGCTTTATCACAATCATTACTTGATGTAAGACGACTTGCCTGGGATCTGAGCTTATTTACTAGCGCGGAGTATTCTTTCGTCGTATTGCCTGCCGAATATACGACCGGCAGCTCCTTGATGCCGAATAAGCGCAATCCGGATTTAATCGAATTATTGCGTGCCAGCTATGCCGTTGTTGCAGGCGCACGCACAGAGATTGAATCCCTTTTATCATTGCCGTCGGGCTATCACCGCGACTTGCAATTTAGCAAAGGTCCACTGCTGCGTGCTTTTGATCATGGCCTGGCCGCGCTTGCTCTGGTACCGGATTTATTAAGTCGAATGCAATGGCAGCCGGAAAAAATGCGGGCTGCCATCGATCCAGGCATGTTTGCGACAGATTGTGCAATGGAACTGGCTGCCAATGGTGTACCGTTTCGCGATGCCTATCAACAGGCTGCAAAAACTACTTTGCCAAGTTATGGCGCCGACCCCGAAGCCAGTTTGCAGGCACGAGTTTCCTTGGGTGCGGCAGGAAATTTGGGTTTGGATATTTTGAATAAGCGGTTGCAGATATTTTTGCAGGGTAGTTAGGAATAACGCTTTTTGGTCTTTTTGTGCTTAAGAGAATATTTTTTGCAATGGCAATAATATGATGCTGGTAATTCGCATTAGTGAACCGAAAAGCCAATAGATGCCTACCAACAGAAAAGTCGCTACTGCCAATAAACTGCCGACCAGGATTGAGAAGATACTTCTTAGCATGATTTAAGAATATTCTAACGTTAATCAATAGAGTCGTTTTAAGGCAGAAAGGGTTCGTCGTGCGTCTGAGTTTTACATAAACAATGCTGGCTGCTAAGCCCAGAGATGCATCGGATAAATCGAAATCGTAGGAGCGGCTTGGCTCCGCTAAATTGTCGAGGTATTAGGGCGCAGCAAGCAAGCGCCCCTACGTTTGTAAGGACCACAAAAAAGCGCCTATTCAAGGCGCCTTTTGGTTCAACTATTTATTGACTGCGTCTATTCAACGCTGCAGTCTTTGGTTTTTGGACAATAAAAAAGCGCCTATTCAACATGGCGCCTTTCAGTTCAACTATTGATTTAGTGCGTCTATTCAACGCTGCAGTCTTCGGTTTTAAAGCTTGAGACTGCGATATCCGTATAACTATGTTGGTGCCGAAGGAGAGAATCGAACTCTCACAAGGGGTTACCTCGGCGGATTTTGAATCCGCTGCGTCTACCG
>JAYUUM010000114.1:0-12109 GCA_043754555.1 Arenimonas sp.
AAGGGCTATCGGTAATTTCTACTCCGCAACGTGCCAGCGGCGAGTCAATCGGACCCATGCAATAAGGCACGATGTACATCGTGCGGCCACGCATGCAGCCGGCATAGAGTTCGTCCATCTTGGCATGTGCGTCGGTGGGTGCCATCCAGTGATTGTTCGGGCCGGCATCTTCTTTCTTTGAAGTGCAAACAAAAGTCAGATGCTCAACGCGGGCAACATCGGATGGGCTCGAACGATGCAAAAAACAGTTGGGATGGGTTTGTTCATTGAGCTTAATCAGGTCGCCGGTAGTCAACATCAAATTAACCAGAGATGCGTTCTCTGCTTCGGTACCGTCGCACCAGTGAATATTCTCAGGCTGGGTCAAACGTGCAACAGATTCAACCCATTGGTTGAGGGCAGCAAGTGAAGTGGACATTAGAAAACTCTCAGCAATAGGAAATCGGTGGCTTCTGACCCATGCCAACTCAGACAAAAGCAATGTGACAATTGTAACCGTTCAGGGGCTCGGCTTGCGTCGCACATCATCAAATAAATGCAATGACCACGGCCGTTTCGCAAGCACTAAACTTACACCAACCCGTTGATTTGTTGGTAAAACAGCATCTTGCACCAACATGCCGTCAAATTCCTCGGCAGCCTCTTCCAGTCTCAGGCCAATCTTGGCCGCCGACGCCGGCGAGACCATGCCGCTAAGTAACAAAAGGTTCTCGTTTTCTCCCAGGAAAGGGCGATTGAAATATTCGGGCAATAATCGCTTTATAAAAAAACGTTCCATCGGTCCATCCTTGCGCCAGCGAAAATTACGCGCTGTGCGAAGGCGATAACGGTTTTCTGGTAATAATTCGATAATGCCCAGTCGGTCCAGCTTCGCCAAAACACCCGTCCATTGAGGTTTGGTGAAATCATAACGAATCAGCACTTCCTCTTGTTTCCAGCGATTTAAAGTTAGATAAAGACCTAATAAATAAGGTGGGTTATCCACCAGAAGCTGTTCGGTTTCTTCACTCAACTCAGCCAATGGCGGTGGCCCGCCACTTTTGGTTTCGGTGGCCAGCTCCGACAAGCCAACATCGAGCACGGCGCAGACTTCTTCCAAGCGAGCCAGACTAATCGCCTGTTGCGAAAACATGCGCTTGACCGCTGCCTCACTTAGATTGAGCTGCTTGGCCAAAACCGCATAAGTAATGCCTTGCGCTTTCAATAAGCGCTTCAGCGCGGCAATCAGTTCAATGCGTAGGCTCATAAGTAGCGCTTTTGAATACGTTGGATAGAACAAGCCTAGCCTTTGTCTAATAAATTTGCGAGTTTTTACGTTCGAGCTAGTTTTAGGAATCTCGGAGATCCTATGAAAACTACTCTACTTATATCCACATTAGTATTCTCACTGCCGGTCCACGCGGAACCGCAATCTGACACGCCCAGTCAAGCCTCTGCCATTTCTTTAGCGCCCTCGGTCGAACTGGCAGCCATTGGCTTGCAGGCGGTTCCGGCCGGATCACGCTTGATAGTGAAGTCATTGCGACCTGTTGGTGAACTGATTGAAGTGGTGGCATTCAGTGTCGCAACCGGTGTATCAATCACTGTGCATGTGAGTGCCGAGGCTTTAAAGCTTGGTGGACTCGCTATCGGTGGCGCCTTGTTAGTCACCGTGGTCAGTGCCGGTTTTTTATTGATGGCAGGCAGCGAAGCCATTGCGTTTATACCTAATGACATTTGCCGGTCGCATATTCACCATCGGAATTTATCGCAATGAAACGCCTGGTAATTATTCTGACACTCATTTTCCTCCAGCCAGCTTTTGCAGGCACTCAATGTTCGGAAAAAACGGCTAGCCCGCGTGCATTGGCGACAGCGGCTGAATCGGCGCAGCGGGTACTTAAGCAGCTCGAAAAAAATCCTGCCTCGGTCGCACTATTGGCACGTCACGGCACCAATCTGGACAAATACGGATTGCATTACTCGCATGCGGGCTTTGTCGTAAAAACCCATCGCGATGGGCCATGGACCGTCGTCCATTTATTGAATCAATGTGGTTCATTACGATCTGATATTTATGCACAAGGCTTGGTAAATTTTTTCATGGACGATTTACAAAGTCAGGACGCACGCATTGTCTGGCTTAAACCGGAAATAGCCGATCGCCTGTCCGTTTTATTAAACAGCCACGCAGCCACTTCCGTTTTTGACCCCGACTACAACGTGATTGCGCGTTACGATTCAAAGCAATATCAAAACTCTACCGCATGGATATTGGACATGTTGTCAGTGGCACAACTTCCAGCAACTAGTCTGCCAAAACGCGGCAATGCACAGGCACTGGAGAAAGCACAAGGCTTTACACCCGACGTCATCCATATTGATTACACGCAGCGCATTCTCGGTGGTTTATTTTCCACCAATACTGTCTTTACCGACCACTCAGTAGGTGCTCGCTTATCGGGAGAATATAAAGTCGTTACCGTACGTTCGATTTTTCGTTATCTTCAACAAATCAATGCCGTTAAACAGCAATGGGAATGGCGTAATGGCCGTGAAGCGGCGACACCAGGGCCTGCATAAATGCAAGTAAGAACAATAGAGGGATGGTATCGGGGAAAAAATTTCCTGATGACGCCCTTGGGGCTGCTTACACTAAGTGACATTGTTTGCTAGCAAATCCAGCAGTTGTCTTACACACCCACCATGCCGTTAGCCAAAGTGGAGTCTTTGCAAAATCTGGCACTTGGGGTAATGCCGTTTCCAAAACCCACTCACCTAAATATTTTTTTGGTAGTTATCGTCGTATTGTGTGTCGCATTGATTACAGTGTTTTAATCCGCCTGCTAAACCCTCCTATATTTCATTACCGTGATGTTGGCAGATAGTATGGTTAATCAATTATGTTTCCACGTCGCGCGCAAGCGGCCTCCTACATTTCCGAGGCGGTCGCCATTTCAAGCACACACAATTATGGAATTAAAGTCGTCATCACATGGCTAACATAGGCTTCAAATTCGTCGTGGTGCAATCGCGGTTGCGCCAGCTGTAATGACAATTGCAAAAAACCGACATAGGCAGAATACGTAAGCCGCGCACGTTGCTGTGCTTCAAGACGTGGCAAACCCGCCTGACGAAAACTGGCGGTTAAATAATCCAGTCGGCGCTCTGACACCCTACTTAATACCGGCTGCACGGCCGGATGGTCGAGCGCTTTGAGTAATTCGCTATAAATAATATGAGTCTTGTATTCATGTGCGACCAATAAAAACAGATCGCGCAAACGTGCGCGCGGATCAGAAACCGCTTCGAGTTTTCCGAATACGGCTTCCTGCTCCATCACTTCCCAACGCTCAAGAGCGGCCACCAATAGCGCATCACGTGAAGGAAAATGCCAGTAAAAACTACCTTTGGTGACACCGAGTCGTTTTGCCAGGGGCTCGACGGCGACCGAAGCCAAACCAGTTTCGGCAATGACATCGAGGGCGGCTAGAGCCCAATCTTCAGCGCTAAGGCGTGCGGGCTTATCCATTTTTTCTATTTTTTCTGATTGATTAACCATACGCTGCATAGTTTAACGATACGGAGGCACTTCACGAAATCATGACCTTGTTAAACCATACGCTCTGGTATTGACAAGGTCAAATTCAATCGAACATACTAATCCGTATGGAAGCATGCCCTGACCCTGAAAATACCTTCATCAATCAAGCCCATCAATGGCTGACGAAGGATGGGCTGTGCTTGTATGCCGATGAGTTCCGCGCAAAGAGTCCCCCGAGTGTTTTATTCGCGCATGGCTTTGGGCAGACGCGTCAAAGCTGGTCGGGTGCGCAATTGGCACTCGCCCAAGACGGCATTGGCTCCATTGCGTGGGATATGCGCGGCCACGGGGAGTCCAGTCGCAACCCGGACGCGCTACATTATCAAGCCGAACAATTCGCCGACGACGTGCTCCTGTTATCCGGGCAATTCGAACGAAAACCTTTATTAGTTGGCGCATCGATGGGCGGCTTGACTGGCATGATGGCGCAAGCCCAGCACGATGTTTTTTCGGCATTGGTTTTGGTCGACGTCACCCCACGCTGGGAAGTTGCCGGTGTCGAAAGAATTATGACTTTCATGAATGCGTTTCCTGAGGGTTTTGATTCTTACGAACATGCCGCTGAAGTGATCGCGGATTATTTGCCGCAGCGTCGGACGCGGAAAAATAGCAAGCAACTCAAATTTTTATTACGAGAATTCCAAGGGCGTTTTTTTTGGCATTGGGACCCACGCATGCTGAGCGAATTTGTCGAACACAGCGAACATTTGCAAGAGGATATTCGTGAAGCAGCTCGGAAAATAAAAGTACCGATCTTGCTAATTAGCGGTGGCAAAAGCGATATTGTATCGGCACAAACTGTGGCAGATTTTTTACACCTTGTTCCACATGCACAACATCATCATTTACCTGACGCCACGCATATGGTGGCCGGCGATGATAATGACGCGTTCAATGACACATTACTCAAATTCAAGCGCACACTATCCCAACAGCCTTACGCGGTAACCGGAGTTTCTGTATGAGCATCGCCCTTCCTATCCTGGTTCTACTTCTTATCACCGGTATTGCGGCCTATCACCGCTTTTCATTGGCGATTTTCGCTGCCATTGCCGCCACGGCTTTAGTTGCTGTCGGTATTTTTGGCGGCAATTTCACTGCCACCTTTATTTGCGGCGTATTACTCGCGGTAGTGGTGTTGCCATCACTGATAACGCCGTTTCGACAGCAATTCATTACCAAACCCTTGCTCGGTTTTTACACCAAAATTCTGCCGCCACTTTCCGACACCGAAAAAGTAGCGCTCGAAGCCGGTACGGTTGGTTTTGAAGGCGAATTATTTTCCGGCAATCCAAAATGGGAAATTTTACTCAATCAACCCAAGCCGGCTTTAACCACCGAAGAGCAGGCCTTTATCGATGGCCCGGTCGAACAGGTTTGCATGATGTGCAACGACTGGGAAACCACACATATTCGTAATGATCTGTCACCCGAAATCTGGGAATTCCTGAAGAAAAATAAATTCTTCGGCATGATTATTCCCAAAGAATTCGGTGGTCTCGGTTATTCCGCGTTCGCCCATTCGCGCGTGATCATGAAGCTCGCCTCGGTCTCGGCAACACTCAGTTCGACCGTAGGCGTGCCCAATTCGCTTGGCCCCGGCGAGCTGCTGGTGCATTACGGCACCAAAGAACAAAAAGATTTTTATCTGCCGCGCTTGGCCGATGGTCGTGAAATCCCCTGCTTCGGCCTAACCGGTCCTACCGCCGGTTCCGATGCAACTTCCATTCCCGATTACGGCATTGTCTGCGAAGGCGAATGGAATGGCGCAAAAGTACTTGGCGTCAAAATGAATTTCGAAAAGCGTTACATCACGTTAGCTCCGGTGGCCTCCATTATTGGTCTGGCTTTCCGTCTATATGATCCAAACGGCTTGTTAAGCGATGAAAAAGATCGCGGCATTACGCTCGCCTTAATACCGCGCAACACCCCCGGAATGGATATTGGCCGCCGTCATTTTCCTCTGAACTGTTCGTTTCAGAACGGTCCTATTTACGGAAAAGACGTATTCCTGCCCCTGTCGCAATTAATTGGTGGCGAAGATTTCATCGGCCACGGCTGGCGCATGTTGGTGGAATGTTTATCGGTTGGTCGCGCTATTACCTTGCCCTCTACTTCCACCGGCGCTTCAAAACTGGGTGCCGTTGTCACCGGTGCTTACGCACGCATTCGCAAACAATTTGGTTTATCGATTGGTCGCTTTGAAGGCGTTGAAGAAGCACTCGCTCGTATCGCCGGCAATGCCTATGCCTGCAGCGCGCTTTCACAAGCGACAGCAGCAGCGGTCGATCGTGGTGAAAAACCTGCGGTGCCGTCTGCTATTGCAAAATATCACTGCACCGAAATGGCACGTCAACTCGCTGGCGATGCGATGGACGTCAATGCCGGTAAAGGCGTGATTCTCGGGCCAAAAAATTATCTGGGTCGTGGCTGGCAAGCAGCGCCGATTTCGATCACGGTCGAAGGCGCCAACATCATGACACGCAGTTTGATGATCTTCGGTCAGGGTGCGATTCGTTGCCATCCGTGGGTTCTGAAAGAAATGCAGGCGGCGCAACATCCGGATGAAAGCAAACGCGTTCCCGAGTTTGATAAAAATTTATTTGGCCATATCGGCTTTGCGATTTCCAATGCCGTGCGCAGCTTTTGGTTTGGTTTAACTGCATCCAAAATCGGTTCGGCACCAGGCGACGCTTACACCAAGCGTTACTACCGTAAACTCAATCGTTATTCTGCCAACCTGGCATTGCTAGCCGATACTTCAATGTTACTGCTCGGTGGCAAACTCAAATTCAAGGAAAAATTATCGGGTCGTTTAGGCGACGTGCTCAGCCATTTGTATATTGCCAGCGCAATGCTCAAGCGTTATGAAGACGAAGGCCGGCCTGCGACCGAACAACCTTTACTCGCCTATGCCTTCCATGATTCCGCTTTCAAAATTGAACGCGCATTATCGGGTGCATTACGCAACTTCCCGATTCGCCCTGCGGCATGGTTGATGTGGCTGTTAGTATTCCCATGGGGCCGTCGTGCACAGGAACCATCGGATCGTTTGGGCCGTCGGGCAGCTGCCTTGTTGATGTCGCCTTGCGATGCCCGTGATCGTTTAGCCGATGGCGTCTTCCTGACCCCTTGCGAAAACAATCCAGCTGGCCGCATTAATGCAGCACTGGCGAAAGTGATCCTTGCCGAACCGGTCGAGCGTAAATTCCTGAAGGCCCTTAAGAACAGCGAAATCGAAGCACTCGAATTTGCCGACCAACTGGTGGAAGGCGTGCGCGAAGGCTGGATTACTGCAGAAGAAAAAATCCAGTTGGAAGAATTACGCGAACTCACCTGGGACGCCATCTCAGTTGATGACTTTGATTCCTCCGAACTGGTATCGGCTGGCATGCGAGACCTGGACAAACCGCAGGAAACATATCGCGCGGCTTGATAAATTCCATTCCCCTCCCATTTACCGATAAGGGCTAGGGTCAGGCACAGAAAAGGACGCATTTTGCGTCCTTTTTTCTCTTTTAATATTTAGGAGCGCTCATAAGCGCAACACTTGCGGCGATCACGCGCATTTAGTTTTCTCTACCAAAAGTAGTTTTTTGGTTTTTGTAGGAATGCTGCAGACACAAGGCAGGCGTTCGATTTAACCCTTAGCCTGGCAAATATATGTCTTATTGGTACCGCAGACTTATCCGCGCTCGTGGAGGTTCCTACAAAAACAAAACGCAAGCCTAGCGCGTAATGCAACATTGCTGGAGACACCGGGATCGTTCAGCAGTTAAGATGACCGCATTGTGCAAGGAGATGATTCCATGAAAATTGCAATTTCGTTTCTTTGTTTACTCATACTCGGTATCGCGGCCCGATCCGCAGTTGCCGCCGATCCGCCATCGATAAGTATCGAAGGCAGTTGGCAATGTGGGCCATACACGATGACGACTGCAAAATTCACTGCTACTGGTGCTAATAAAGTGAGTTATAAGCGCGGCGGTGAGTATTATGATTTCAGCATCATGACAATTACCGCCACCGATGGAACGAAAACAACACTGCATACCCAAACTACCGGGACTTGGACACAATCGGGCGACGTATTGCAAACAAACTCCACCAATGTACAAGTGTTGTCTTCCGATAATCCGCGTTATCCCATCGAAGCGGCGCAACGTAGCGCCAATGAACAGCTAAACAAACAAGCCGCTGCCAAAAACCACATTCGTATTAGAGCCAATTCCATGACCTTGCGGCCGGTAAAACCCAGCAGCAAGGAAGCCGATATCGATGTCGTGTGTCGGCGTTTGTGAGACTTTGTGGGAGCTCGATTGATGGTTCAGTGCTGCGTGTTCTGTGAGATCTAATCGCTGGTAAACCAGCTCCCACAAAAAGTGAAAAGCTTCAAGCGACCAATCTAAATTCCGGCCTAGGTTTCAGACTTTCAATTCTCGATAAGACATTGCCGCGATAATCAATCAATGCAAGATTACCGTCGGCGTCTTCGGTTAGCGCCGTCAGACTTTCAACCCAGTCGCCGTCGTTGGCGTAAATTAAGCCGTCACGTTCAAACATGGCGGCGCGGTGGATATGCCCGCAGATAATTCCGTCCAGGCTGCGCTGTTTTGCATCTTGTAAACCTGCCTGGACAAAGCGTTCGATAAAACTTTCGGCAACACTGCTTTGGCGTTTGAGAAAGTCAGCCAGTGACCAGTAACGTTTTCCCGCTCTGCGGCGAACTGCATTCATCAAGCGATTACCGTTCAAGATAACGTAATACAACCAGTCGCCGAAGGCTTCCTGAAAACCACCAAAATGGGTTTTAGCATCGTAGTCATCGCCGTGCGTAACCAATAAACGCCGGCCGTCCAGCAATGTGTGAATAGCACGGCGACGCATTTTCATCTGCGGCAACATTAATCCGCAAAAACGTCGCAAGGGTCGGTCGTGATTACCCGGCACGTAAATTAACTCGGTGCCTTGCCGGGTGAGTTGATGCAAGGCTTCAATGACATGGTTTTGTGGCTCACGCCACACCGCTCTATTCTCGGCCATCCACCATAAATCGACGATATCGCCGACCAAATATAGACGCTTGCATTGCAGACTACCCAAAAATTCGGCTAGCTCCCGGGCATGGCAATATTTGGACCCCAGATGCACATCGGAAATAAAAACTGCACGAAGTTGTTCCGATGTAGACAAAGCTTTCATCAAACTGATTCCAGGCTTGTTCCGATTGCGGGAGTCGTAACAATGCCTAAATAGCGCTCACGTTTTTTTGGACGAATACGGTGTAGATCGATTTCGATTAAGCCATCGACTGCATTATTAAAATCAGGATCGACACCGAAACTCAAAAACTTTGCACCGCCTGGCTCACATAGTTCGGTGTATTGTTTGTAAAGCGTCGGCACGCGAGTACCGAGAGCCTCTAGGTTATTTTTTAAACATTTAAAACTTGCATCGGCATCAAGGTCAATAAATGACGGTGCGTTCGCCAGATAACGAAAGGGATGATTGGCAGTCACATTCGCTTTTTCGGACCCATAAAAAGTTTGGTAGTACGCGACCATTTGTTCACGGGCGGCAATGGGAATGGCCGCACTCATAGAAACCGGGCCGAATAAATAACGAATATCGGGATATTGTTTTAGGTAAGCACCGATACCGATCCACAAGTAATCAAGTGATCGCGAGCCCCAATATTTCGGCGTAACAAAGCTGCGACCCAGCTCCATACCCTCGGCCAAACGCGCCATCACTTCGCAGGGGTAGTTGAAAAGACCGGCAGTGTAGAAACCTTCGCGGCCTTTTTCCAGATAAACGTCGTTGCCGCGTGCCACACGGTAAGCGCCGGCGATTTCGCACTCAAGCGAGTCCCACAACACGATATGCTCGTACCAAGTGTCGAAAGCATCCACATCTAATCGCTTACCGGTACCTTCGCCGACGGCGCGAAAACTCAATTCACGCAGGCGACCAATTTCGCGCAATAGCGGTGCGTCGGAACGCAAACGTCCGCAGTAAATTTTTTTACCGTCCGGTGTTTGTCCGAGCATAGTCATCGTTTTCAAATCGGCCAGCAAACGTGCGCGCTCGACCGGATGCACTAAGGGCTCCAGTGCTGGTGCGGCATTTTCTCTGCGTGAACCTATAGCGTAAAGCGCCTGGCGGATTGAACGCAGATCAAAACTGCTTTCGGTTTCCTGTTCTAGAGTCATTGGCAAACCGATGCGTAACCCGATGCGGCTGCCCCGACGCGAAAACACTTCACGCGGCAATAAAGCTGTCCCGATCGGCTTATGCAACAGCGATGCTCCGTAAAATAGCGCCGAGTTTCTGGCCTGAATTTTTACCGGCAATACGGGTGACCCGCATTTTTTAGCAAAACGTACAAAGCCCTGCCGCCACTGCGTATCGGCAATGCCTTTCCAGCCCAAGCGTGAAACCTCACCCGCCGGGAACACGATTACGCATTGCTCGCTTTGTAGAGCTTGTTCAATCGCCAACAAACTATCCGGGTGTGGCTTGCCGCCCAGAATTTTAACTGGCAGCAATAATTCTCTTGCGCCTTCAAATTCCCACAGCATATCGTTAGCAACAATTTTTACATCCCGGCGAATGCTGCCAATAAAATGCAATAAGGCCAAAGCATCCAACGCACCTGAAGGATGATTGGCAATGATCAGCACTCGACCACTGACCGGAATACGCTCGCGTTCGACCTGGTCCACCGTGTAACGAGCGTCCAGATGTGCCAGTGCCGCTTCGATAAACGAGAAGCCGGTCAAGTGGGCATTAGTCTTTAAAAAGGCGTTGATCTGATCGAATTTAGAAAATTTCTCCAAAGTTTTGATCAGTGGACGGGAAATCTTGGCGCGATGACCCACAAACCAGGCGGGATAGCGGGAATTCAATGTTTTTTCGAGTGCGATCATGGGCTTCTGGCACAGTGGTTTGCGTAATCCTGAGCCCGCCATATAACAACCTGATGGCGGCAAGATGGCAATTGGGTGACAGTGGTGATGTGCCTGGCCTTAACAAAACCTCAACATGAAACAGGGCAAGATGCGGGCTGGGAAAAACCCGTGTATCATGCGCTACTCCGAATTCATCTTTCCATCCGCATCAAAGGATATAAGCCCATAATGAGCAGTCACCTTTTCACCTCTGAATCCGTTTCTGAAGGTCATCCGGACAAAATTGCCGATCAGATTTCTGATGCTGTTTTGGACGCCATTCTTGCGCAAGACAAACGCGCTCGTGTCGCCTGCGAAACTATGGTGAAAACCGGTGCCGCCATCGTGGCGGGCGAAGTCACCACTTCAGCCTGGGTCGATATCGAGTCACTTGCACGCAAAGTGATTAATGACATTGGTTACAACAATTCAGCAGTCGGCTTTGACGGCCACACCTGCGCGATTATCAATATGCTCGGCAAACAGTCGCCGGATATTAATCAAGGCGTTGATCGCAAAAAACCCGAAGAGCAAGGCGCTGGCGACCAAGGCCTTATGTTCGGCTACGCCTGCGACGAAGCCCCGGAATTCATGCCGGCACCTCTGTATTATTCACATCGTTTGGTCGAGCAGCAGGCAAAAATTCGCAAGAGCGGCAAATTAAAATGGCTGCGTCCTGATGCAAAATCGCAAGTCACGTTGCGCTATGAAGGCAATAAAGTTTTAGGTCTGGATGCGGTGGTGCTTTCAACGCAGCATGACGAAGGCATCAAGCAAAAAGATTTGGTTGAAGCCGTTTACGAACATATTTTGAAACCTGTGTTGCCGAAAGAGTGGTTGAAGACTTTGCCGAAAGGCAAAATTCACATCAATCCAACCGGTAAGTTTGTAATCGGCGGCCCCGTCGGCGATTGCGGATTGACCGGTCGTAAAATTATTGTTGATAGTTACGGCGGCATGGCACGTCATGGCGGCGGTGCATTTTCGGGTAAAGATCCATCGAAAGTGGATCGCTCGGCCGCGTATGCAGCCCGTTATGTCGCAAAAAATATTGTCGCTGCGGGCTTGGCGAGCCGATGCGAAGTACAAGTGTCGTATGCCATTGGTGTTGCAGAGCCAACATCGATTTCAGTCACCACCTTTGGCACCGGCAGAATTAGCGACGACAAAATCGAAAAATTGATTCGTGCGCATTTTGACTTGCGTCCGTACGGCATTACCAAAATGCTGGACTTGTTGCATCCGATTTATCAAGTTACTGCCAGCTACGGTCATTTTGGTCGCAAGCCACAAGAAGTCAGCTACACCGATGGCGCGGGCAAAAAACACAAAGCCACTGCGTTCTCGTGGGAAAAAACCGATCGTGCCGATGCATTACGCAAAGATGCAGGTTTGAAAAAATAAAGATATAAATTGTAGGAGGGTCTTCTAGGCCCGACCGGCCTGCCGCATCTGTCGGGCCTAGAAGGCCCTCCTGCCAAAGCACCACCCCATCGAGGGGCGCTGCAAGCCCGGCAAGTCTTCAATGAACACGCAAGGGAACAGGCTCGATGAAGGTTACATCCGTTTCAACGGC
>JAYUUM010000115.1:0-3977 GCA_043754555.1 Arenimonas sp.
CCCACCTTTGGATTTGCATCTAAAAATGCAACCTGCTTGGCGAATCTATCGGGCAGGCAAACATCGTCTTGATCTTGTCGCGCAATATAACGGCCCTTCGCTTGGCGAATAGCAATATTTAAAGTGGCCGCCAGCCCGCGATTCGTTTGGTGTGACAGACGAATCCTCGGGTCGTTGAAAGTTTCGAGTAGCTGTGCGGATCCGTCACTGGAACCATCGTTGATCACGATCAGCTCGAAGTCGGTAAACGATTGGTGCAAGACGCTGTTTACGGCCTCGATCAAATAATCACGTCCGTTGTAGACAGGTAAAAGGATACTGATTTGCGGCGTTGATAAGTCGTGTTTATTCATGTTTTTTTTGCGAAACACCTTCGCAAAAAAATACTTGATTTGAATCCAAAAATGGTCAGATTCGGCACCAAGAATAATCGCACAAATATATCTACAACCTTCAACGGAAAACAAACAATGATCAATGCGCGAGTTGGTCCACGCGTCAAATAGATGTATTCGAAAGCATATTTAATTTGATCAGACAAACCATTAAATAAGGATGCAAATTTTTTAAAATAAGAAGTTTTTGCTAATTGTGAATAAAATTTGTCGTTGCCAACAGTGCACTGATATAAACATTTTTCGGAAAGTGCTAGGGGCCCCTTACGCAGCAAAGTAAATACAAAAAGCATATCGGACCCGTATTCCCCATGAGTATCTACAAATTTTGGCCAATCAAATTCAAGTAATGTTGAACGTCGGAAAAGACCATAAATTAAGTTTGCTTTGCCTTTACTCTCAAGTTGAAGATAAAAAAGGCAACATCTTAATAAGGAGAACCTAGTTGTAAAGCCACGTAGAAGGGGATAGTGATGGGGATATCCGGTCGCTTTGATGCCATCAGGGTCAATCTCGTAAAAATCACAGAAGCCAATGGTGCAATCAGTACGTTGCACAAGCAAGCTAACCAACACCTCAACAAATGCTGGGTCTCGATAATCATCATCAGCGGCCCACATGAAATACTCACCATCAGCTTTTTTGAGAACATATTGAAAATTTTGTACAGCTCCAAGATTCGTTTCCTGCCTGACATATTTAACTCGCGAATCACGAAATTCAAATTCTTCTGCAACAGCTTTTACGTCATTGTCAGGACTCCCGTTATCTGAAACAATAATTTGGAGATTGCTATGTGTTTGCAGAAGCAGTGCATCTAGACATCGGCGCAATTCGTCAGGTCGGTTATAAGTCGGGACACCAACACTTACCAAAGCGCATTCAGCCTTCATTTGATAACTCATTTTTTTAACAAGCCCGAAAATGGAAGACTGACATGCATTAATGCTTCAACGTATAGATACCACATCAACATACTTGCATATCCTGTAGCTTTGACCATAGTCGTACGGTTTGTAGCGATCGTAAATATAGTCAATTTCCGAAACATATTCAGGGAAAAATTTTTTTACTGTTTCGCGACTGTACTCAATAGCATTTATAGTTTGTTGCAGCGCGTATTTTCTTCGTTGTGCTGGTCCTGCTAGTCCCATTAAAATCTGGAGTCGTCCAGGCCACATGTTCATATATCTTTTACTGAACTTGGATGTGTTTACCGCGCCACGACCCCGATTTACGATCAGAGCGCCCATTGCGCCTTCATTACTGATGTCCTGCATTTCCCAAATTGCTTTTAAGAAACTTTTGCGAAACATTGAATACACAATATTTACGCTCAATGAGAGATAGTGAAGACATAGATAACTAATTGTTCTATGCTTAACATCTGTAGACTCAATAAAATCGAAAACTTCCCGCTTGAAATTTTTGTATAACCCGAAACGAATACTGGTGAGCCGGAATAGAGGCAACACAAATTCGACACCTGGATCGGCTAGTAAATCAACCGCAGATGCGATGTAATCAGGATCCCAAAGGTCATCATGGGCGGCCCACATAAAGTAATCACACGATGAAGCGTCTAAAACGGCTTTGAAATTTGGTCCGGCACCAACGTTATGGTGCTGTCGGATGTAATGAATTCGCGAATCTTGTGCGGCAAAAACTTTACAAATTTCTGCTGTTCCATCGGTTGATGCGTTATCCATAACTATCAACTCGAAATTGGTGTGTGTCTGTGCGAGCAGTGATTTAATTGAATCAGCTATAAGCCTCTCCCCGTTAAACACTGGGAGGCCGACACTTACTTTACAAAGGCGAGAATGAACTTGACTATTCATGATTTTTTACGACTTTGGCAATGAATGTGTGAGAAATAGCGCGCAACCGATCTCTTACAGAACAAGCGGAGAATGCGGAAGCCGTCAGCACAAGTAAAAATGACATTGCAAGGGTTAAAAGTAACATGGCACCGCCTAAATGGCTAGGTAAGAAGTATCTGATAAGCAACACAGCAGTACAAGCAGCTGTCATCGGAAAAATTACATCGTTGAAATACCAACGCCACTTTTCAGGGCGTAATAAACGACGAAACATAAAGTGAATGGATATAAATAAATAACCAGTGTTGAGGCCTACCCATATCCAAGCTGCACCGATCGCACCATACTTTGGTACCACCCAAAATATAGCGGGCACCAGCAACGTAACAGCCATCGTGTTTACATAAATTGTTAATCGCGTCCAGCCATACGCTAACTGGAGCTGGTAAGGCATATGCATAAAGCAATTCAGGAGCGTCCCAAGCGCAAGTACTGCAACCAATGGCGCTAGTCGATCAGCTAGTGCTGCATTCCCAGTCCACAACCGTAGCAGTTCGTCACCAAAAACGATCAGCATCACGGCAGCGCTACCTACACACACGGTGACAAGTTGGGCACCAAGGTGGTAGGTGTCTGCTATTGCTTTGTTGTCGTCTAATTCAACCAATGACGTAAACCGCGGGAAAAAGGCTGAATCGAAAGGGCCGACGATCATATAGAGAGTACTTGCTAGCATGGCTGCTAAAGAATAGTAACCAAAACTTTCAAGGCTTAGTAAACGAGTAAGCAATATTTTGTCGACGTGCATCAATAAAAATGACAAGAATGTAATAGCCATGACACCACCAGCAAACCGCCAGATCGTTGCCAGCGCCTGTAGCGATGGGCGTGCCGCCCTGGCGCTAGCAGGTATTGCACGGTAAAGCGTTAATCGCATGACAAATACGCTTACAACAGAGACAACCAATTGCCAACCAAAGAAAACCTCGATAGTTGGAGCCACCCAAACAAGAACCGCGACCGCACCGAGCCCGCGGAATGTTGCCACAGCGCTGGTAATTAAATTTAGTGAAACCTGTTTTTGCAGCCCCACTAAACTACTGCGGTAAATGTCCTCGATAGCACGCAGAGCGATTACACAACCCATAACTGTAAAAGCACTTGCTACAGCCCCCAAAGGAATTTTTTCAACACGTAACCAGTTTGTGGCTAGCCAATGAGACGACACCCAAACCGCCAATGAAACGCATATTGCTACACAGCAACCTATTACCTCGATACTACGCAATAAGTCTCTTATAGATTGTGAACTTTGAGCGCGGCCTGAAAATCGGGCCATCTCGCGGCTGAGGGCTGGCGTCATCCCCATATCAAGTAAAGTTAACCAAGCTTGTAACAAGCCGAAAATGCCGATAAGACCGTAAGCCTCTATCCCTAAATATTTTATATATACGGGCACAAATGCCAGACTCATCAATGCAGCCCAGCCTTGCCCTGCAAAATTCGCGACTACATTTCTTTTCAGTAACATTGAGAACTTTTTACTACACGCTAAGCAACACGTTTTAAGTAGCCGTCCGGCCCAACAGTGATGAGCAATTTATTCTGGATGCCTTTGTCGATTTCAAAATCTGAGTGATTCTCAAGGTACTGCCAGACCGCAGTCTTGGGATTGTCACCAGGCCCCCACGGTCTGTCGGGAAACATTTCCTTAGGCATGTCCTCAATAACCGTATCAAACACTACGCAGTAGCTTCCG
>JAYUUM010000116.1:0-3966 GCA_043754555.1 Arenimonas sp.
TTCCTCGTGGGTGCTCTGCAGATATTCATCTTTGATGCGCAGTTCATTCACCAGATCTGCAATACGTTGCTCCGCATCGGAGTCAACAGCCAATGTTGCGACCGTGCCTTCGGCAGTGGCCGGCGCAGCGACATGCTGCACGGGTTCTGACGATGGGACGTCTTCAAAGATGGCAAGAAACAAACAGAGCCCTGCCTGGGCTGGCAAGGCCGGCACTGCCGAAGCTTTAGGTGATGCTGGTGGCGAAAACGATGCGGTACTGCCTACTGGCACCGGGCAAACTGTCAGGTTGACAAAGGTGAAGTGGCCGTTAGTTTTGACGCGCAGAGCAGGGCAGTGCACGATCTCCCGTGCGGCGGCCGCCTGATGTAGGGCCTTAGCCAGGTCGCGGCGCAAACCTTCACGGGCCATTTTCAGAATGTTGGCGATGCCAGGTTCGCCCGGAGCCGGCTCCAGGTACATACCTGTACGGCCGTGTAGATAAAGAATATCGCCTTGGTCGTTAACAAGCGCGCTGTTGGGCGCAAGCTGCCGCAACAACGCTTGCTCGGTCAGTTCACGCATAGGCAATTTGGCTGGCAATGTCGTCTTCTGAATACCTGCCCTCATGGATGGACCGGCTTCGAAAGTCGGTAAAGCTGGCAGAATGTGCGCAAGAGTTCCGCGCTCCCTGCTCAGAACATTTTCTTTGCGTTGGTACAGTTTTGCCTTGCGGTCGAGCACAACAAATGACTCACCAAACTCGCCCACGCCTTCAGAAGTACCCAGAAACAGCACCCCTCCACGTCTCAATGCGTAATGAAATAATGGGATGACCTTTTTCTGCAGCGCCACATTCAAATAAATAAGCAGGTTTCGGCAAGTTATCAAATCGAGTCTTGAAAACGGTGGATCTTTGATGATGTCATGCTCGGAAAAAACCAGCATGTCGCGAAGGCCTTTGTGCACACGGTAGGCACTGCCGTCGGGCTCGGCACTGAAAAAACGCGCCAGTCTTTCCTCTGAAATGTCGGCGGCAATATTGGCCGTATAAACGCCGCTGCGGGCAGTAGCAATTGCACGGCTGTCAATGTCGGTGGCGAAAAGCTGCACCGTAAAAGGTTGTTTGAGCAGCTCTATGCGTTCTTGCAAAAGGATGGCAATGGAATAGGCCTCTTCGCCGGTAGAACAGCCGGTGCACCAGACGCGTATTGCCGAGCCAGCGGGCTTATCCTCAAACAGCTTCGGTATGACCTGTTCCTCAAGTACTTTGAAGGCCTCCGGATCGCGAAAGAAATTGGTCACGCCGATAAGCAGGTCACGAAACAGCGCTTCTACTTCTGTTGGGGTTTGCTGCAAAAATTTGACGTAACTTTCAACCCCATCGATTTGATGAACGGCCATGCGCCGTTCGACGCGACGGTTAACGGTACTAGGTTTGTATTGGGAAAAATCATGACCGGTCTGGGCTCGCAGCAGGACAAAGATTTTTTTCAGTGCATTCTCAATTTTGGGCGTATCGACCACAACAGGTACGCGGGACTGACCGAAAGCATGCTTGATATAGGCGATGAGCCGAGCGGGCATTTCGGCCGGTGGCAATTGGTAATCCACCATGCCGGTAGCAATGGCGCTTTGTGGCATGCCGTCAAACTCGGTGGTCTCGGGAGTTTGCGCCATTACCATGCCGCCCTCACCTTTAATTGCCCGCACGCCTTGGGTGCCGTCGCTGCCGGTTCCGGAAAGCACTACGCCGATAGCCCGTTGACCAAGGTCATGCGCGAGCGAGCGAAAGAAAAAATCGATTGGTAGGCGCTGGCCGCGCGGCGCCGATGGCTCCAGTAATTGCAATGAGCCATTGAGAAAAGCCATGTCACGGTTGGGTGGAATTATGTAAACACAGTTCGGCTGCACCACCATACCGTCATCGACTTCGAACACCTGCATGCGAGTACAGCGCTGGATAAGGTCGCTAAGAATGCTCTTATGGTCAGGTGCAAGGTGCTGCACGAGCACGAATGCCATTCCGATATTACCGTCCTTGGGCACGCCTGAGAAGAAAGCTTCAAATGAAGCTAAGCCTCCGGCCGAGGCGCCGATACCTACAATTGGAAAACTGTCATGAGGCGTCGTGCCCCGAGTGCTATCGGCTGAATCAGCTCGATCAGCTGGATCGGAACTGTTTACGTTAGATAGCGGGCTGGTTTTTTTGCTTGTTTTTTTTGTGGCCACGTTCTCATCCCCGCACCTGATTGGCGCATCATTCGATATGGTACACCGTTCGACCCGCGGGACTTGTTGCATTTGCTGACTGAATAACCTTGTATTACGCCTGTTACGCCGCCTGATGCATGGTCGCGTAAAACGTTTATTTCATAAATTTCTTTTCGGCATCTGACAAAGTTTTCTAAATATTCCGAATATATTTTTAGCCTGACTTATTACTTATTACCTGTGCATAATCGTAACGCACTAGTCGTTTTAAACATTAATTCCTTATTTACTATTAAACATGTGGTGTATTAGAACTTGTCACAGCAATCTCGTGACTAGTAATTCGTAGATATTTTTACATTCATTAAAGGGCAAGTGGATTGATTGCGCAAGACAAATAAATTTCAGCATTTGTAGCATGCTTGAAAAAAGACGCCGAAATGGCGTCTTTTAAATCCACACCAATCTATTCTTCTTCATCTTCGTTTGTATTCGGCGCTTCGTTACGTGCGCCATCGCTGTTTGCGCGCCGATCTTCGTTGTCATTCTCAGGTGTCCGCGTTGAATCAGAATTCGTACCTGATTCGCGTGTACGAGTGATATTTGATTTGTCAGACTGCGTCATAAGTAATTCCTATACATTTGGGGGCTATGCGTGTCAAGGCGCACCCAGATTGAAGTGCATATTCCATGCCAAGCTCTCAGGCACTAGCTATGGCCAGATTAGCTCGGAGCTCTTAATATTCAATGCAAAATGCATGAATAATCATGCATGGAACTAAAATTAAACAGAATACATATTTGAGCAGCGATGTGCACTTTGCAGCCAGTTCAATGGAACTGACTCTAGACTCGCAACAATGCAACTGCACGACATCTACTGTGTTTTTTATGTGGTGCCATAACAATTGCAGCTTTTAAAATGAACTGAATTAAAAGCACGCTTAAGAATTTATCCATTAATTCGACTTTCCATGAATTTTGGAACTTGTACCTGCGACAAAATTACATCCATCTTCTAACGTCATTCATCCAAGCAGGAATACTCTCGTAATACGCACTCAAGGTATAAGGTTTAGCAAGCATTATGAAACCGACTCATATACAAAGGAATGACTTCTTTGCCTTACGTCCCGTTTTCGGCCTAACGTTTGCATTAAAAGACTATGTGAATGTAATAAGTGGAGAATTTTCCGGAACATCCGGTACCTTGGTCAGTATCGAAGAGATGGGCACTGATCCCGTCTATTTAGTGCAACTTGATTCGGGCATTCAAGCGTCATTGCCTGCATCATTGCTTCAGGCTGAAGGCGACAATTGATTCGACTTCACAATCAATCAAACACGTCGATGAATACACCCAGCACCAATGCTTGCTTGCCCAATGAGGTGTCTATTCCCGCAAATTACAGCGGACGTTGTTTTATGTATGTGGCAGTATGCAGCGGTCCGGAGGATATGATTAAGGTTGGCCTTAGTCTAGATCCAATCGCGCGTTAGTATGAGGCCTTTGATCTCGAACATAGCTTATTGATTGAAACCGAAACGCGACGTGACGCGCAGTTGCTTGAAACCGGTTTGCACCGGGCGTTAATTGATCACAACTGCCCGCCGCCACTGACGATCCGCGGGCAATTTGGTGGACGCACAGAGTGGTATCGTGGGGCCTACAAATCTGCATTGGAATTTGTGCAATATGCAGCATCCCAAGGCTATGTAATTAATTCACCAGCACGTCCCTGGTTTGTCAAAGCAATGCAAACTAGAGCCGAC
>JAYUUM010000117.1:0-3962 GCA_043754555.1 Arenimonas sp.
ATCCCACAGAGCGAGGGGACAATAACATTCAATTTTTATATGAGAACAATTATGAAGCTCCACCTACTCGCCACCGCCATTCTCCTCACTTTTTCAAGCGGCACATTGTCTGCCGCCGATAAAAAAGAAGCTGCCAAATGGGATATCAATACGCCACATAAAGGCGCAAAAAATGTTTCCTTCAGCACCGACGAAGGCACTTGGCTTGATCTCGATGTTAGCCCGGACGGCAACACGATTGCTTTCTCGATGATGGGCGACATCTATACCTTGCCAATCAATGGGGGTTCGGCGAAACGCATCAGCTCCGGCCCGGCCTTTGATGTGCAGCCGCGGTTTTCACCGGATGGAAAACAAATTGCCTATACCTCCGACCGCGCGGGTGGCAATAATTTGTGGCGGATGAATCGCGATGGCACGGAAGCCAAGCAAGTCAGCAAGGAAAGTTTTCGTTTGCTCAACAATCCGGTCTGGACACCCGATGGCCAATACCTGATTGGTCGTAAACATTTTTCTTCCGAACGCTCGCTCGGTGCCGGTGAATTGTGGATGTACAACCTCAAAGGCGGTAGCGAAGGCCTGCAATTAAATAAACGCAAGAACGATCAAATGGACTTGGGCGAACCGGCCATAAGTCCCGACGGTCGTTACGTTTATTATTCCGAAGATGTCAGCGATGGCGATACTTTTTCCTACAATAAAAATGTTTATGGCGTTATCTATGCGATCAAGCGTCTTGATCGCGAAACCGGTGAAGTTCGCACTTTAATTTCAACACCTGGCGGTGCGATTCGCCCGCAGCCGTCCCCAGATGGAAAATCACTCGCTTTCGTCAAACGCATTCGTGAAAAGTCGGTCTTGCATGTCATGGATTTACAGTCCGGCGCCATTCGTCCAGTCTGGGACGGCTTGTCGCATGACCAGCAGGAAGCCTGGGCAATTTTCGGACCCTACCCGAATTTTAACTGGACGCCGGATTCAAAAAATGTGGTGATCTGGGCGCAGGGTAAATTATGGCGTGTCGATATGAAAACCGGCGCACAAGCGGCCATTCCATTCACTGCCACCGTGCAGCAAAGTCTGGTCGCGCCCTTGCGTTTTTCGCACCGCATCGACGGCAATACTTTTTCACCAAAAATGATTCGTGACATTGCCAGCAGCCCCGATAACAACAGCATCGTATTTCATGCCGTTGGCAAACTCTGGAAGAAAACACTGCCAAACGGAACCCCAACCCGCCTCACTTCGGATGCAAAACAATTTGAATATCAGCCCGCCTTTAGCAGCGACGGTAAAAAATTGTTGTACACCACTTGGTCGGATGAAAATCTGGGTGCCATTATCGAAGTGGAGCTGAGTTCTGGCCAGAGCCGTAAACTGACAACAGAACCAGGCTACTACTATGGCCCACGCTATTCCAATGATGGCTCGCGTATTTTGTACAGCAAACAATCCGGTAGCGGCCTGACCGGCGGCGCTTGGAGTGGCGAGCGCGGCGTATTCGTGATGGATGCCCAGGGTAAAAATAATTATCGTGTTGCGAAAAGCGGCAGCGATCCGCAATTTTCGCCTAATGGCAAACGGGTTTATTTCTTGACCGGTGGCGGCTTGTCGAAAAAACTGCAAAGCATCGGCATTAATGGCGAAGAGCCACGTGATATTTTCACGATGAAGTATCCGGATTTTGTCAGCGTCAGCCCAGACGGTAAACACGTCGTATTTACCGAATTATTCCAAGCCTATTTGGCACCGATTCCACAAACCGGCGGTGTGGTTGAATTATCAAAAGATATCGCCTCACTCCCCGTCACCAAGCTCACCACCGATACCGGCGCCTATATTCATTGGTCACACGATTCAAAAACCCTGCACTGGCTGGTGGGTGATCGTTATGTGTCTCGAGGCATTGCCGCAAACGCTGCCGACGCAGACATCAGTCTTGGTTTGAGCGTTGCCACCGACAAACCTGCTGATGTGTTTGCTTTCTCCGGAGCTCGCGTAATCACTATGCGCAATGCACAAAGCCAGCAGGAAGTCATTGAAGACGGCGTTGTCGTTGTGCAAGGTCAAAACATTCTTGCAGTCGGTAAACGCGGCGACGTTTCAATTCCACAAAATACAAAAACCATCGATGCAACGGGGAAAACGATTTATCCCGGCATCGTTGACGTACACGGACACGGCAATCATTTCGGTGGCGGTGTGATGGCGCAAAATAATTGGGCTTATTACGCCAATCTGGCTTTCGGCGTGACAACTTTACATGACCCCTCCGCCAGTACAGAGATGGTGTTCTCGCAATCGGAATTACAAAAAACTGGCGAGCTGATCGGCCCACGTATTTTTTCGACCGGTAGCATCTTGTACGGTGCCGACGGCGATTTCAAAGTGGTGATTAATTCACTTGACGATGCTCGTAGTCATTTACGACGCTTGAAAGCCAATGGCGCCTTTAGCGTAAAAAGTTATAACCAGCCACGTCGCGATCAACGCCAACAATTAAACCAAGCCGCGAAAGAACTGAACATGCTGGTGGTTGAGGAAGGCGGCAGCACCTTCAACCACAACATGACCATGATGCTCGATGGTGTCACCGGCATTGAACACAATATTCCCATCGCTCCACTTTACCGCGATGTCATTGAAACCTGGCGCCAAACCGTTGTTCGTAACACGCCCACATTAATCGTGAACTACGGTGGCGTGAATGGAGAATTTTATTGGTACGGTCATACCAATGCCTGGGAAGATAAAAAGCTCAATAAATTCTTCCCGCAGCAAGCGCTGGATGCTCGCAGCATTCGCCGCGAAACTGGCCCGGAATGGGATTACTACCATGTTGAAGTCGCCAAAGCCGCCAAGAAAATGCGCGATGCTGGTATCAAAATCCAAGTCGGCGGCCACGGTCAACTACAAGGATTAGGCACCGTGTGGGAAATGTGGATGCTGACCCAAGGCGGCATGACCCCGTGGGAAGCCTTGCGTGCCGGTACGATTGATGGCGCCGATTACATCGGTTACTCGCAGGACCTTGGCTCACTTGAAGTTGGCAAACGTGCCGACCTGGTTATTGTTAACGGCAATCCATTAGGGAACATCCAGGCGACCGCCGACACCGCGATGGTAATGATCAATGGCCGTTTATTTGATACCAGCACCATGGCCGAAATTGGCGGACAACAACGCCCTGCTCCGACCTTCTTCTGGCAACGCGAGGGTGGCGTTTCTGGCGAAAGCATCGGCCAGGAACGCGGCCCAAGTGCACACATCGATAGTGATTGATTATTTCATTCAACACTTACTCACATCATCCCGGCCAATGCCGGGATGTTTTTTTGTTGAACGCGTAGCAGCGAGCTCTGCTCGCGATACCCCTGCGACAATCTCCCCCGTAGGAGCGAGCTCTGCTCGCGAAAAGCCTGCGATGATCTCTCCCATAGAACCAAACCCAGCTCGAGAAAATACTTCGACGCAGCTTGTTTCGCGAGTAGAACTCGCTCCCACGGTGACAAAATATGGAATACTGCTTTGAGCCCCATAATTCAATATCGAGAACATCATGGCTACCCGTTATTACATCCGCCTCACAGACCCCGCCAATGCACGCGGCAGCGATCCTGATCTTGCATTTAAAAGTGGCGGTGCTGAAGGCTTTGCCAGTGAGCTGGAAGACGCCTTGCGCACTAGCGTTTTATTCGACCGATGGAAAGCCAAACAGGAAGACCCCGATGAAGTTGATCAAAGCTTGGCGGCAATCGATTTAAATTCTACCGTCACGGCAACACATAAAGACTTGCAAATCGATCTTGTGGTCGTAACTTCCGTGCCTGGTTCTGTGTTCAAACATCGCATGAAATTACTTGCCGGAAATCACTGGCAATTAAGCGATGTAAAAGCAGCGTAACGCTAACCGTAGGAGGCCTTCTAGGCCCGACTGAATTCTGTCGCAAAATCATTCGGGC
>JAYUUM010000118.1:0-11960 GCA_043754555.1 Arenimonas sp.
CAAAATTCAAAATTCAAAATTCAAAATTCAAAATTCAAAACCCGCGATCGCCGGAAATAATGCCACCCAGCCCACCTAACACGGAACCTTCATCGCGGCTTCCACCTTGTCGAGGCATGGCACTGTACATTCGGCCCGCTAGTCGCGAGAAAGGCAATGATTGAATCCAGATTTTCCCTGGCCCGGTCAATGTCGCCAAGAACACGCCTTCACCACCGAACAGGGCAGATTTAACACTGCCTACCGATTTAATGTCGAAGTTAACCGTGCTGGTCATTGCGACTACGCAACCGGTATCAACATCCAGCCGCTCGCCTGCTATTAATTCGCGTTCGACGATCGTACCGCCCGCATGAATAAACACCATTCCATCGCCTTCCAGTTTTTGCATGATGAAACCTTCGCCGCCGAACAGCGCGGTCATTATTTTTTTCTGGAAGAAAATGCCAATTGAAACACCACGTGCGGCGCAGAGAAAAGAATCTTTCTGACAGATAATTTTTCCACCATAATTACTCAATGTCATCGGCACAATCGTGCCCGGATAAGGTGCCGCGAAAGCCACTTTCGCCTTGCCTTGGCCAGTATGCGAAAACATCGTCGTAAATAAACTTTCGCCGGTAATCAGACGTTTACCGGCGCCGACAAGTTTGTCCATGAAACCGCCACTACTTGAAGATGCCGAGCCATCACCAAAAACAGTTTCCATCGAAATGGCCGAGTCTTTGTACATTAATGAACCGGCTTCTGCGACGGTGCTTTCACCCGGGTCAAGTTCAATTTCAACAAACTGCATGTCTTCGCCATAGATTTTATAATCGATGACGTCGCTACGTTGCTGTTGTTGGCTTGGTGGCGCTGGCACACTCATGCTTCCCGCCGCAGTCTCAGCACGCAACTCCATGCAGCTGGCAATAGCTTGCCATTCTGCAAAGCCTTGCCGCCAACAATGCCCATTCGAATTTTTTGCTGCTTGCGTTACTGCCGCTGCATGATCAAGCGGCCCAATTTGTTGGCCGTTATAACTAAAATGCCATTGGTGCATTTGTTGTTCTCCCATTGAGTTGAGTGGATCACGTTTTTATATCGCAGCCCGGGCCATGCGCTTCAGACCCGGAGTAATCTCATACAAAAAATCATAGCCCGAGTTGTTGGTGTATTTCCTGCCGAGCTTGGGTTTCCAGTTTCAACCCGGTCGCTAATTGATCGAGAAAATTACGCTCTTCGGCAGTGTCTGCGGTGATGGCAATCAAGGCCGCTGCGTAAGTTTCATCACGAAGATGTTCTGGGGTGCGAACAACCAGTTGTTTCAAACTCATCGGCGCGTTGATTTCAACTTCCAATGCATGCAGGCTTTCTGCATCCAGGCGGGCCTCGCGCGCACGTGTAAGAATGCTTTCGCGCTCTTGCGCATCGATCAAGCCATCGGCATCGGCAGCGGTGATCATGGCGCGAATTAAATGCAGCGCGTTTTCATTGTTAGCGCCGGGAACGGTATTGGGTGGTGGCGGAGGTGTGCTTTGCAAATTGGCTGGCGGTGGAGGTGGCGCGCCGACAGAGGGACTTGAAACCGGATTTGCCGGGTGTTTGTAGTGTTCGTAAGCGGCATAAGCTAGGCCAAGCAAGCCCACGCCAATTTTTGCCTTGGTACCGGTGGACATGCCGCCCATTAAGCCGGACAAGCCCGAGGCACTGCGTTTGTGCGCGCGCTTTTTACCGCCCAAAGCCCCGGAGAACGCATCTCCCATGAATTGCCCAAGCAATTTTTCCGCGTTAAACATGCTTATCTCCTGAAATAGAAAGGCCACCTTCACACAATGGGGGCTAAATTGCCTCTACCCAAGGTCATGTTATGCGGTCAGATGTGGCAAAATACGCGGCTTGTTTGCCTTCAATGGGATGCCAGGTGGCCGATAGTACCGAACGCCAAAATGCTCCGCGCAATGTTTTTCAAATCATCAAAGCGTTTAAATGGTCCATGAAGGGTCTTAAAGCGGCTTGGGATTATGAATCCTCGTTTCGTCTGGAGGTGTATCTGTTTGTGGTGCTTGCCCCGCTGGGCTTCATGATGGGTAACACCGGTGTTGAAAAAGCGTTATTAGTCTCCAGTTTAATACTGGTACTTATTGTTGAAGTGATTAACTCGGCGATTGAAGCGGTAGTCGATCGTTTTGGTGGTGAACATCACGAACTTTCCGGTCGTGCTAAAGACTTGGGCTCGGCCTCGGTATTTTTAACCGACATTATTGTGTTAATTTGCTGGGCCTGCATTCTTGGGCCGCGCTTTATGGATTGGGTAAACAGCTGAGATGGATTTTTTATTTAATTCAGAAATGTGGGTGGCCTTGTTCACCTTGGCGATGCTGGAAATTGTACTAGGCGTTGATAACCTGGTCTTTATTTCCATTGCTGTCAGCAAGCTGCCACCAGAACAACGTCCTAAAGCCAGAAAATTTGGCTTGGCGCTTGCTTGTATAACGCGTATTGGTTTGTTGTTGTCGCTGGCCTTTCTTGCCAGTATGAAAAATGATCTTTTTAGTTTATTTGGCCAGAATTTTTCCATTCGCGACGTCGTGCTGATTGCCGGTGGTCTATTCCTTCTCGTCAAAGGCACCATGGAAATTCATGATTCGGTCGAAGGCCGGGGTGAAGACGAAGACATCGACACCAAGCCGTCTGCGGTATTTGGCTATGTGATTGCGCAGATTGCGGTTATCGATATTGTGTTCTCACTTGATTCGGTGATTACTGCGGTCGGCATGGTGGATAATCGTTGGATCATGGTTGCGGCCATCATGATTGCCGTCTTGGTAATGATCTTTGCAGCCAACCCTATCGGTGATTTTATTGATAAACATCCGACCGTAAAAATGCTGGCGCTAGCTTTTATCATCTTGGTAGGTGTGGCTTTGATTGCCGAAGGTTTTGAAATCCACATCGATAGAAAACTACTTTACTTTGCGATGGCATTCTCGGCCGGTGTTGAGGCATTGAATATCTGGTCTCGAAAGAAATCCCGAAGAAATATGTGAATGCCTAGGACTGCAATCTAGCCTACGAGCCCGCTTGCGGGCGACGTGTCAGATTAGTCGGCCGCGCACCTGCTCCGATGAAATCGGGCACGTTCCTGCTCTGTTTATGCCAGGTATTTGTGTACTCCAAATCTATGACATGGTAATGAGTTCCAGGTCCTGAATATCATGCTAAATTGTGGGCGTATGAACAGGGCCCGTTATGACGACTGACACCTCTGCCCATCCTGAAGGTGATGCTTTTCTCTCCGGTGAAAGCTGGCTGCGTTTGCGTGACGCGCTACTGGACATTTCCCGTCATCCTTTCGTGAATGATAAAACGAGTTTGGAGCGTATTCTGGCCTCCAGCTCGCAAGCTTTGTCATGCCCCCGGGTCGGGCTTTGGCTGTTTGAAGCCGATGGTAACGAATTACGTTGTTCCGCATTATTCCAGAATGGAAAAATGCAGTTGAATTTGCCACTAGTATTGCAACGCGAAAAAACGCCACGGTATTTTGCTGCTTTGAATAATTTGCTGACACTGGCCGCGCACGATGCAGTTAACGACCCGCGCACGTCCGAGTTCAAAGATAACTATTTAGCCGATAACAACATTGCCGCCATGCTGGACGTCCCCGTAATAGTGTTCGGCAAAATGATTGGCGTGTTATGCCATGAACATATTGGTTTGGTGCGGCATTGGACTGACGAGGAACGGGTGTTCTGTTGTGCCATAGCGGCACTCGTTTCGCAGTCGTTAGAACATCGCCGTCTGCACCAAATGGAACACGAGCGTAATCGCGCCTTATTTTTTGATCATCTGACCGGCGTGGCCAATCGCGGCTTGATGCTTGATCGTTTGAATCAATTAATGCGGGCCGGAGAAAGTGCCGCATTATTGGTAATTGATATAGATCGTTTTGCAAACGTACTTCAGGCTATCGGTGAAGAAGATGCCGATGCCGCCCTGGTAACTATTGTTGATCGCCTGGCCGCGCTGACCGGGATGGATCGTATCGGTCGTTTGGGTAATGACGACTTCGCCGTGGTCGTGGTGTCGGACACGCCAATGCTCGAAGCGATGAAAATTACCTCAAAAATCCAAGCCGCGATCGCACAACCGATTTTTCTCGGACAGCGCGAAATTGTATTAACCGCCAGCGTCGGTATTGTTGCAGACACTCGGCCTTACAACGATGCTTCCGAATGTTTACGTGATGCCACCATTGCGCTCAGTGCCGCTATTCAAACCGGTCGCGGCGGGCAAGAGTTATTTACTGCAGGCATGGATGACATCGCGAAAGAACGAATGGCTGTCGAACAGGATATTCGCCGCGGCATGCAAGAAGAAGAGTTTTTATTTTTTTTCCAGCCCATACTCGATACTTATAGCCAGGACTTGCTGGGTGCCGAGGCATTATTGCGCTGGCAGCATCCTGATAAAGGTTTGCTTGCCCCCGCAGCGTTTATCAATGTCGCTGAAGAATCCGGCGCGCTACTTACGATTCAACCGAAGTTAATTCGACAGGCATTCAAATCCCTGGCAGCCTGGCGACAATTACCCGGCCATGAAAAATTCCGGCTCAGTTTTAATTTCTCGCCCGAGCAATTGGCCTATCCTGGATTTGCTTACGATTTGCAGATCATGCTCGATGAGGCCGGCTTAACTTTTGATGCGCTTCAGGGCGAAATTACCGAAAATACTTTATTGCATGACAAGGATAATTTATTGCCGATATTGATCAAGTTTTCCGAAAGTGGGTTGGCCTTAGCGTTAGACGATTTCGGAACTGGCTATGCTTCGGTTACCCATCTGACTCAGTTGCCGCTGCAAACGGTCAAACTTGACCGTAGTTATGTTTCTACCATTTGCGACGATGCTCGCATGGCTAATATTGTGCAACATTTGATTGCACTGGCGCAGTCGCTGAATTTGCGCGTGATCGCGGAAGGCGTGGAAACCCAGGCGCAATATGATTTGTTGCGTCAGGCTGGCTGTGATGAGGTACAGGGCTATCTTTTTAGCCGACCTATTGCCTTGGCGGACTTTGAAGCCAAGTATCTATCGGCCTCTACGCTGATCAAGGTTTAAAGCTTGGGCTAGGCGGTTAAATCGGGCAGAATACCCACTCATAACGTGGGTGCCGCCAGATGTATTTGCACAATCTTGATCCGATCGCTTTGCACCTGCCATTTTGGCCGCACGGTATTCATTGGTACGGCATTATGTATTTAGCCGGGTTTGCCATTGCCTATTTTCTGGGCATGCGACGTGTACGTGCTGGGCGACTGCCCGGTATTAATGAAGAGGGCTTGAGTGATCTGCTTTTTTACGGGATGGTCGGCGTCGTGCTGGGTGGCCGGATCGGTTACATCCTGTTTTATAATTTCTCGGAGTTCATTGCCGATCCGATAATGCTGTTTCGCATCAACGAAGGCGGCATGAGTTTTCATGGAGGTTTGATTGGCGTGATGATCGCCGTGGCCTGGTGGTCTTGGAAAAACAAACTGCATGTGTTCGACACCATCGATTTTGTAGCACCTATCGTTCCACCTGGTTTGGCTTTGGGTCGATTTGGTAATTTCATTAATGGCGAATTGTGGGGCAAATTTACTCAGGCTGATTGGGGTGTGATTTTTCCGCAAAATCTGTCTGGCGCTTACGCCAATTTGACTCCACTGCAGTTACAAACCTTACATGCCAGCGGCGAGTTGAATCAATTTGCCCGACATCCGACCCAGCTATATCAAATGCTGCTCGAAGGTGTACTACTGTTCTTGTTTTTGTTTTGGTTTACCCGCAAACCGCGTGCGCGCTATGCCGCGTCTGGCTGGTTTGCATTGTTGTATGGCGTGTTCCGTTTTCTTATGGAATTTTTGCGCATACCTGATGTACAACTCGGTTACTTTGCCGGTGACTGGCTCACAATGGGCCAAATTTTAAGTATTCCATTAATTGTCATTGGACTTGTGTTCTTGTTTATGTCCAGAAAATCGCCCGTCTTGCAGCCGATGCCGATGATCAGGAAGGACGTCGAGGCAAAAAAATAATGCAGGTTTATCTTGATGTGCTCGCACATGTAATGGAAAACGGTGCGGAAAAATCCGACCGTACCGGCACAGGTACCCGTTCGATATTTGGCGCCCAAATGCGTTTTGACCTCAACGTCGGCTTTCCGTTAGTGACCACAAAAAAATTGCATTTGCGATCGATCATCCATGAGTTGCTATGGTTTTTGAAAGGCGAAACCAATATCGCCTATTTAAAAGAAAACAAGGTCGGTATTTGGGATGAGTGGGCAGACGCCAATGGCGAGTTGGGCCCGGTTTATGGCAAGCAATGGCGTTCTTGGCAATGTCCGGACGGTAGCACTGTCGATCAGATTCAGTGGTTGGTCGATGAAATAAAGCGCAACCCCGACTCACGTCGCCTAATCGTGAATGCCTGGAACGTGGCTGACTTGTCCAAAATGGCTTTGATGCCATGTCATGCCATTTTTCAATTTTATGTTGCTGACGGAAAACTCAGCTGTCAGTTGTATCAACGTTCGGCCGATTTGTTTTTAGGCGTGCCGTTTAATATCGCCAGTTATGCCTTGTTGACGCATATGATCGCGCAGGTCTGTGGTCTGGCCGTTGGCGATTTTGTTCACACGCTGGGCGATGCCCATATTTATTCCAATCATTTTGATCAAGTCAATGAACAGCTTTCACGCACACCGCGTGCATTGCCGAGCCTGCATTTGAATCCGGAAGTAAAAGATTTATTTGCTTTTACCTTTGACGATATTCGTATTGATCACTACGATCCCTTGCCTGCCATCAAAGCACCGGTAGCGGTTTAATTTCAGTGCAGAAAGTTTCGCCGAAGATTTCATTGATCGCAGCCGTGGACAGCGAATTTGCGATTGGTAGAGGCAATGCCTTGCCATGGCATTTGCCAGCGGATTTGCAACGCTTCAAAGCACTGACCTTGAATAAAACAATCGTGATGGGCCGTAAAACTGCCGAGTCACTCGGACGTGCATTGCCCAAGCGACGAAACATCGTATTAACGCGCTCGGGCCAGGTTCCGTTTGAAGCGATGGAAGCAGCAAGCTCGCTCGAAGATGTACTGTCCTTGTGCAAAGACGAAGACGAGGTTTGCATTATTGGTGGCGGCGAAATTTATCGCTTGGCATTACCATTGGCAACCCATCTATATTTAACCCACGTTGATACAATCGTTGAAAATGCCGATGCATTTTTTCCATCATTTGATTCAAAAAAGTGGCAGGTTACGCCGGTCGAAAGATATGCCGCCGACGAAAAACATGCATTCGCATTCGAGTTTGTTGATTACAAAATTAAATAAACGTAGGAGGGCCCTCGGGCCCGATTGATTTTCAAAACCGGATTGACAGCGATAGTCGCCCGGCCGGAAAATGCTCCTGCATTTCCGGCACTCCCGCCATCCGTGGCGGTCGCAAGCGCCCCTACAAAAATCAGGCGCGTGCAGCCTGAACTTCTTGTACGCGGCCATTGACTTGATGCAGGCGAAGTTCGGGCCCCAGTTCGAGTGCCGTTAATCGGCCACCCCAGACTGCGCCGGTATCAATACCGTAAACACCCAGACCCATAAATAAACCGAGCGTTGACCAGTGTCCGAATATCAACGGTAATTCGCGTGCGGCATGACCTGGCACTTCGAACCAGGGATAGCTTCCGGGCTTTTGGGTACCGGGTCGGCCTTTATCTTCAAATATGATTCGGCCCGAGGGTGTGCAGTACCGCAGACGTGTGAATACGTTAATAATGGCGCGGTCACGGTCGGGGCCGGTTAATTTCGGCGACCATACTGGTTTATCACCGTACATATTTTTAAAAATTTTGCGATAGCCGTCGCTGTGCAGGCGCGATTCAACTTCCTGCGCTCTGGCTTCGGCAATTTTCAATGTCCATTTGGGTGCAATACCAGCATGCACCATCGCAAAACCAAGGGTGCGGTCAACATGCAATAATTTTTGCATGCGTAACCAGTTAATTAAAACATCTTTGTCATCGGCAAATAAAACCCGTTGTAAATCCGGATTGACCTTGCGCTGATCTTCTTCGCGACGTTGCGCAATGGAAAGCAGTGATAAATCGTGATTACCCAAGACAATTGTGCTGTGAATTTTCAGCGAGTGAATTAGCCGTAGCGTTTCCAGCGATTGACCACCACGATTAACCAGGTCGCCACAAAACCAGAGCCGATCCTTGGCAGGATCAAATTTAATGCGCTCTAAAAGACGCTGCAACGCGTCGTAGCAGCCTTGCACATCACCAATGGCATAGGTAGCCATTAATGCAAGGTCCTTGGCACGCAAAGGGTAAAGGGTGCAATGGCGGCATCGAATTGCAAGCCATCATCGGCCTGCATTTGATAGCTGCCGCTCATCGTACCTACTGCGGTTTCCAGCACTGCTCCCGAAGTGTACTCAAACGATTCTCCCGGATGCAGATGCGGCTGTTCGCCGACAACGCCTTCGCCATGAACTTCCTGTACTTTGCCAAGCTCATCGGTAATGACCCAATGTCGGCTCATTAATTGGGCGGGTACCTCGCCCTGATTTTCGATACGAATGGTGTAGGCAAAAACAAAGCGCGCACGATCAGGTTCGGATTGCTCATCCAGAAAACGGGTTTTTACGGTAATAGCAATTTGGTGTTTTGCGCTCATGTCAGTAGTTTACGTGTTCGCAGGTGGTTTTGAGGTCAAAAAATTGGCTAATTTAACAAAATCTGAAACCGGCAATTGTTCCGCGCGAGCATCGGGTCGCAGGCCAACGGCTTCAATATCATCACTTGTCGCTAGTGCCTGCATGGCATTGCGGATGGTTTTACGGCGTTGTCCGAAGGCGTCGCGTACTAAATTTTCAAATAAGACGGCATCTTTAATAAGAATTTTATCGGCGGCCAAAGGCACAAGACGTACAACCGCAGAATCCACTTTAGGCGGCGGACGAAATGCGTGCGGAGGCACCATGAATAGCGGCGTGACTTCACAACGTGCTTGTAGCATCACGGTAAGGCGGCCATAAACTTTGCTACCAGGCTCTGCCGCCATGCGGTCGATCACTTCTTTTTGCAGCATGAAATGCATGTCGCGCACGACCGGAGCATGTTCAAGCACGTGAAATAAAATCGGCGTCGATATGTTGTACGGCAAGTTGCCAACGAGACGAATGGCAGGACGATCGGCGGCTAATTTTGTGAAATCCACTTTCAACACGTCTTTGTGAATAATGGTCAGATCGCCCATGCCTTCGGCCGACTCCATTAAAGGTGTAATCAAATCGCGATCGAATTCAATGACGGTCAAAGACCCGTGTTTTTTTAATAAGGGAAAAGTTATGGCGCCTTGGCCGGGACCAATTTCTACCAGAAAATCACCCGCCACCGGTTTTACCGCGAGCACGATTTTGCTGATGATGTCCTGATCGGTAAGAAAATGTTGGCCGAGATTTTTTTTTGGCGGATCTTTAAACATTTTCAAAGGGTGGCCTTAGGGTGCAATCCGGGAATTGGCTAGCTGCGTGCATTGTGTCACGGCGGCCAATAGGCTGCTGGCGTCGGCAATGCCTTTTCCTGCCAACTCCAACGCGGTACCGTGATCGACTGCCACTCGCGGGTAGGGCAGGCCGAGCGTGATGTTTACTGCATGCTCGAAGCCTGCATGTTTAAGTACCGGCAGACCTTGATCGTGATACATCGCCAAGACGGCATCGAAGTGAATCAATTTTTGTGGAAGAAAAGCCGTATCGGCCGGAAGCGGTCCGATTAAATCCATACCCTGTTCACGAAGCTGCTGCAAACACGGTTCAATAATCTCGATTTCTTCGCTTCCCAGAATTCCGTTTTCACCGGCGTGCGGGTTCAAGCCCAATACGGCGATGCGTGGATTTTCTATCGCGAATTGTTTTTGTAAAGCAAGATGCAAAATGCTCAAGGTTTTTTTCAAGCTTTTCATCGTGATTGCATCGGCAACATTACGCAAGGCTAAATGCGTGGTCGCCAACGCTACACGCATTTGCCGATTGGCCAGCATCATCACGACGTCGCAATGGGCATGTTCGGCGAGCAACTCGGTGGTGCCGGTGTAGGCAATGCCGCCGGAATTTATCACCGCTTTATTTACCGGGCCGGTGACCATGCCGTCGAATTGGCCATCAATACAGCCCTGAGCTGCCTGCAATAAACTTGCGATCACAAACTCGGCGTTGCCTGGATTAGCATCGCCAAAAACTGTCGCCACTTTTTGAGGCATCGGCATAATGGCTAATTGGCCAGCCTTTGCAATCTGGTCGGCAGCAATTAAACGCAGGGGAAGCTGTAAGGCTTCCGCTGCTTGATAAAGTGTATTGGGATCGGCGATCGCGATTAAATGAGCCGAATGCTGCAATTGCGCAATACGAACACAGCATTCCGGGCCGATGCCAGCCGGTTCGCCTGCAACAAGCGCCAGGCGAGGATTCATGGCGTGATTAACTACCGCCGATGCGTGACTCGATGTAAGCATCGTTACGTAATTGACGAAGGAAGCGTTCGTATTCTTCTTCGGATTTGCGTTGTGCAATCATCTGGCGTGCCTGATTACGGCGGTTTTCATCGGTCATATCCTGATTGCGAGTGCCCAGGCGTTTGACGAAATGCCAGCCCAGATCGCTCATGAAAACTTCGGAGATTTCGCCGTCTTTCAAAGCCTCTAATTTGGTCGCAATACCCTGACCCCACTGGGCTAATTCAAACCAACCCATGTCGCCACCTTTACTGGCGTTCATTTCTTCGGTCGAGTTTTCGCGAGCCAATTTGCCAAAGTCTTCGCCAGCAATAATACGTGCTCGCAGGTCTTCGGCTTTTTGACGGGCAGCTTCGTTATTTGCACCGGGTTTTGTTGCAATCATGATGCCCAGCGAATGATATTGCGTTGCCATTTGTTTTTCCTGAGCACGAGTCTCAATTAATTTAATTAACTGATAACCGCTAGGGCCACGCACAGGGTTGGTAACATCGCCTGTTTTCATTTCACGAATCATATTCACGAAAGCCGGTGGAATCGAATCGACAGTACGCCAACCAATTTCACCACCTTCCAAAGCGTTTTGTGAATCCGAATAACGAATAGCTGCAGAACTGAAATCCATTTCGCCCTTATCAAGCAAAGCCTTGATGCGGATAATTTTTTCCTGTGCCTTGGCTAATTGCTCCGGTGTAGCACCATCAGGCAGGGCAACCAGAATATTGGCAAGCCGAACTTCCGGGCCACCGACTTCGCGTACCGATAACAACTGGTCAATCTCGGTGTCTGACACCTGCACGCGACTTTGCACGTAGCTTTGACGCATACGTTGAACGGTGATTTCGTCTTTCAAATTATTACGGAATTCTTCATAGCTCAAACCTTCGCCAGCAATCTGTGTACGAAGTTGGTCGAGCGTAATTTTATTTTGATTGGCAATATTTTGTACGGCTTGATTGACTTCGTTATCCGACACACGAACGCCGCTGCTGTTGGCGCGTTCAACTTGCAAGCGCAGCAAAATCAGGCGTTCCAGAACTTGTTTGCGAAGTATGTCTTCGGGCGGCAATTGCCCTGGTTGTTTTGCATACTGGGCCTTGATGTTATCAACGGCACGCTGCACTTCGGTATTCAAAATAACGTCTTCATCGACAACGGCAGCAATGCCATCGACACTAGTGACGGCTTGATCCTGGGCCAAGAGGGCATTGCTCGTTAAACCCAATGAAAGGGCTAATAACAAACCGGAAAACTTATGATTCATGTGTTTCAAACTCCGTCAGCGTTTATGCACAGGTAAAAACCGGCCATAAACAGATAATTCACGATTGATTTTATTGGGAATAACCTAGAATAGCATTATCCAGCAGCGCTTCCGTGCCGCGACCAAAGCTACCCAAGCCGTTCAA
>JAYUUM010000119.1:0-11870 GCA_043754555.1 Arenimonas sp.
AACAGAATCAAGAGAAAAAACTAGAACACGCACAATTTCCCAATGCCAAACGCGGTAAGTCGGGCAATAAATCTTTCGTAAGTCGGGCCCTGGCCCGACGCTTTTGATCAATGTGTTGCTGATGGATTATCGCAATCGTTTGTCGGGCCGTGGGCGCCGACCTACGGCGTCAATGTGGTAAGCCGGACTTCGTGTCGGGCCCTGGCCCGACGCTTTTGATCAATTGCCGTGTTGCTGATGGATTGTCGTAATCGTTTGTCGGGCCATGGGCGCCGACCTACGTGTCGGCATTTTCTTACGCTCGATTGGGTGATTATCTGATTATGAGTTCATTGGTGGTTTGGCAAGCTGGGGGCTATGTCGAACTATCGTCGTGTGCGGGTGCCGGGTGGCACGTATTTCTTTACCGTGAATCTGCTTGAACGTCGGCGACGTTTATTGGTGGAGCATATTGATGCTTTGCGTACGGCTTTTCGGGATGCACAACGGGTACGGCCGTTCGAGATTGTTGCCATTGTTGTGTTGCCCGACCATCTTCATTGTGTGCTGCGCTTGCCTAAGGGTGGCACTGACTATTCAAATCGTTGGGCACAGATCAAGTCCGGGTTTTCACGACGACTTCCGATTGAAGAATACCGTTCAAAAATACGATGCAAAAAACGTGAGCGCGGAATTTGGCAGCGACGTTTTTGGGAACATTTCATTACCGACGATGAAGACTTAATCCACCACATCAATTACGTTTACATCAATCCCTTAAAGCACGGCCTTGTCAGCCAGATACGTGATTGGCCATATTCCAGTTTTCATCGTGATGTGGCGCGCGGGCTTTATCAGGCAGATTGGGCAGGGTAGAGACAGGTCGAGTACGATACTACGGAAACAATATTGCAAGCTGTTAAGAGCGTCGGGCCGGGGCCCGACCTACGTGTTTTTCATCAAAGGCTGCAATGCGGCGCACCATTTGCTCGGAATGGATTTTGGCTAGAGAGTGAAACGCAATCTTTGGGCGCATTCGCTTTGTGGGTAGATCTGGCATGGTGCGCTTGAGCGCAGCCTATCTTTCGAATCTTAAATCCGGTAGTGGATTTTTCTGAAAACGATCAATATGTTGATCTAATCCAAGCTCGCAGGTAATCACATGTCTTTCCGCATTGTCTTTTAACCATCGATCGTTCGGATTAACACCTTCTGGATGCCGTTCATGGTGATAAATATGCGTGGCTAAGCCTGCAAATCGAATATCACGGCGTTTCAAACCCATGCGATAAGCACGTAATAAAATATCGTTGTCTTCACGGCCCCAGCCAACAAACCGTTCGTCATATCCGTTGAGGGCAATTAAGTCCCTTTTCCACCAGCCTTGGTTGCAGCCTTTTACGCCTGTGGTTTTTTGACCTTCTGAGAGTTTCAAAAATATATTTGAAAGCCACGGCATGCGTAGTGTGTGACGCCGTCTTGCTATGCCCTTGCTGAAAAAATGCGGATCTTTGTGTTCCATAAGTAATTTGTCGGCATCGAAATCTGGCTGCGTCAGAATTCGACTGCCTTGTACATAAAAACCTGCTTTTGCAGCGAGCATATGGTCTTCGACAAAATGTTTATTCACCACCATGTCGCCGTCAAGAATGATGACGTAATCACCAGTCGCTGCAGCTATGGCAAGATTTCTGGAGCGCGCGAGCCTAAACCCTATATCTTCTTGCCAGCTATGTTTCAAGATTACCGGGTAATCGTTTGCCATTTCCATGACCATTATGCGCATGGATTCTTTCGAGCCGTCGTCTGCCACAATAACTTCGTATGGCAACACGGTTTGTTGCGCGATACTACGCAACGCAGACTTCAGTGCGCTCTCCCAGTTATAGGTAGTGATAACAACGCTAACTTTCATCGTGTGTAACTCAAGTTGGGCAAGTGATAGTGGTGCAAGTATTGGGCATAATTATATGCGGCAGAGGCTTAAATTAGAAGCTTATGGCGCTAGAATAGGGCACTTCTGGCGTGAATTGCGACCACTTAAAAACATGAATATCGAGAAACCAAACCAAATGACATTTCTTCAAACTGTCTATGATTTGTCACGGAGCTACATATTCAAAAAGATATTCAAGCGATTTACATCTCGAATAAGAAAAAACAAATCAAACGTTCGTACATTGCACAATTTTTGTTCTAAATACAGTAATAAATTTGCACGCTATAGTTTGCTTGATATTAACTGGCTAGATCAAAACCGTAAGAATTTTGAAATTGAGCTGTGTCCGGCATATGAGTCAATGTCATATGGTCCAAAATTGAATGAAGACGATGAAAATATTTGCCATGTAGTAATTCCGGCAATCAGACAATATTTTTTTGATAATGCCCGGATCAATATTTCATCCTCATCATTAGTGTGTGACTCTGAAGCAATAATTGAGAGAGTGCAGGGCGTCAGCAACGCCAGAGCCAGCTATGCCAGCGGTCATATTATTGAGCATGGTGACGCAATTGCATTAGTAGAAAACAATGCTGAGTCAACGGTAATTGAAAAAGGTTTTTTTTTAGGCGGTAATGGTTGTGCTAACTATTACCATTGGCTAGTCGAGATACTGCCAAAACTTGAGTACCTTGATGACTTGCCAAACTACGCCGACTATCCGTTATTAGTTAGCGATGACGTGTACCAGATTAAAAATTTACGTGCTGCGCTGAGCGCACTGGTACCTGATCGAGTTGTTGTTGTAGTCAACAGCAAGGCTAATCATCTTGTAAAAAATCTCGTGTATATTAACGCGCCAAATGAATGCCCATTTAATCTTCAGCGTAAACAAGTGCAAATGCCTTCTGATTTTTATTTTAGAAAGAGTTCGATTGACTACTTAAGAAAAAAACTAATTAAAAATGATTTTTTTTCTGCTTCACGCACGAAACAGCGCATCTTTTTGGCTCGTCACCCCGGAAGAAGAAACTACAACCAGGATGAAGTGTTTAATGTTCTGGAGCCATTGGGTTTTCGTAAGGTGTTCATGGAGGAATTAAGTTTTCACGAACAGATAGAGCTTATGTTGAATGCTGAAGTAGTAGCGGGCCCTACTGGTGCCTCTTGGACCAATATAATTTTTTGCGCGCCGGGCACCAAATGTTTATGCTGGATGGCTGAGGAGCAGGCGGGTTTCGCGGCATTCTCGAATCTTGCAGTTTTGGTCGGAGCCGATATGCGGTACGTAACGTACCGGGCGGGAGTAAACACTACCGGCAAGTTGTACTTTCAGGACTACACTGTCGATACCATCGCTATCAAAAAGCAACTTGATAAAATGCTCAGTAACATTTAATACGCACAAAAAAACGGGCAATCATTCGCCCGTTTTTTTATTCTGAAAGCAATTATTACAGCGATTCAAAAATACCTGCTGCGCCCATGCCGGTACCGATGCACATGGTGACCATGCCGTATTTTTGTTTGCGGCGTTTCATGCCGTGAACAATGGTCGCGGTACGAATAGCACCGGTGGCACCGAGTGGATGGCCTAAGGCAATCGCACCACCAAGTGGATTAATTTTCGATGCATCTAAGCCGCAATCACGTATGACAGCAAGCGACTGTGCTGCAAATGCTTCGTTCAACTCGATCCAGTCGAGTTGGTCTTTGGTTAAACCGGCTTGCTTCAATGCTTTTGGAATCGCGGCAATTGGTCCAATACCCATCACTTCAGGGCGCACACCGGCGACCGAGAAGCTGACAAGGCGGGCGATTGGGGTGAGGCCATAATCTTTAATCGCCTGTTCGGATGCCAACAATACAGCACCGGCACCGTCCGACATTTGTGATGAATTACCTGCAGTCACACTGCCGCCAGCACGAAAGACCGGCTTCAATTTTGCCAAGCCTTCAAGCGATGAATCTGCACGCGGACCTTCGTCATTCATTGCAATTACTTCGCGCATTTGTACCGTGTTGCCGACTAAAACCGGCTGGCGGGAAATAATTTGATATGGCGTGATTTCAGACGTGAACTCACCCGCCGCAATCGCAGCAATCGCTTTTTGATGGGATAAAAAAGCAAAGGCATCTTGATCTTCGCGCGAGATATTCCACTCCGAGGCAACTTTTTCGGCCGTGATACCCATGCCATAGGCAATCGCAATGTTGTCGTCTTCGAATACTTTCGGACTCATGGCCACTTTATTGCCCATCATCGGCACCATACTCATGCTTTCGGTGCCGCCAGCGAGCATTAAATCGGCTTCGCCCAAACGAATGCGATCGGCAGCGAGCGCAACGGCTTGAACGCCGGACGAACAAAACCGATTGATCGTTTGTGCAGCAATCACGTTCGGCAAACCGGCCAATAACAAACCGATACGCGCGACGTTCATGCCTTGCTCGCCTTCCGGCATGGCGCAACCAATAATGGCGTCGTCGATGCGGCTGGTATCGATGCCGGGCGCCTGAGCACAGACGGCTTTCAATACATGTGCCAGCATTTCATCGGGACGGGTGCTGCGGAACATGCCGCGAGGCGCTTTACCAACGGGTGTGCGGGTAGCGGCAACGATATAGGCTTCTTGAATTTGTTTAGACATTTCGTTTCTCTTAATTTAGCGAAAAGACGTTGTGTGGGGCTTGGGGCTGGGGTTTTGGGACTAAAAAGCTAAATCTGTATCGATTAGCCTCCAGTCCCCAGCCTCTAGCCCCGAGATTCAGTTGCGAAGTGGCTTGCCGTTTTGCAGCATATAAATGATGCGTTCCTGGGTTTTCGGCATCAGCGCCAACGCGATGAAATGCTCGCGTTCCAGCTTCAGCAACCATTCTTCATCGACCAAGGACCCACGATCAACATTGCCACCGCACAGTACCGTTGCAATACGAGTGGACACTTCCATATCGTGCTCGGAGATAAAACGACCTTCGAGCATATTGACCAGCATCATTTTGAAAGTCGCGATACCCACATCACCAGCTACGGGAATTTGTCTTGCGGGCAGAGCGGGGCGATAGCCCGATTCCGCCAGCGCTTTGACTTGCTGTTTAGCAACATGCAGCAGTTCAAATGCATTGAAGATGACAACATCATTCTCGCGAGCGAGTTTCAGTTCTTTTGCTTCCAGCGCAGAAGCCGAGACTTTGCCCATCGCAATGGCTTCAAAATAGGGACGCAGACCGGCGAACACATCGCCACCCTGGCCAGCGGCCAAGCCAACACGTGTCGCAATTTCTTTCAAGCCGCCACCGGCTGGCAATAAGCCAACACCCGCTTCAACCAGGCCGATATAACTTTCCAGTGAAAATACCGTGCGAGCCGAATGCATCTGGAATTCGCAACCGCCACCGAGAGCCATGCCGCGCACAGCGGCAACGACAGGCACTAGCGAGTATTTGATGCGTTGGCTGGTGGCCTGAAAATTGGCGACCATAGATTCAAATTCTTTCAACTTTCCGTCTTTTAGTGACTGCATGGCACCGGACAAATCGGCACCCGCCGAGAATGTGTCTTTATGTTGCCAAATCACCATGCCGGTGAAATCTTTTTCGGCAATATCGATAGCCTGCTGGATGCCGGATAACACGCCATCGCTAACGGTATTCATCTTTGTTTTGAAGCTCAGCACCGCAACGCCATCGCCGTCATGCCACATACGAACGGCATCGGTTTCGAATACGGTTTCGCCCGGCGAGAAGCTTTCGCCTAATACAGGGTCTGGGAAACGCTGGCGGGCATAAACTGGGTTTGTCGAACGACCAACGATTTTGTTCTGGGCTGGGCTGTAACTTCCGGCGGCTTCATTGACACCATCGCGTTCTGTAACCCAAGCCGGCAATGGAGCAGAGCTCATCGATTTACCGGCCGCGATATCTTCTTGAATCCAGCTGACCACTTGTTTCCAGCCAGCGGCCTGCCAGGACTCGAACGGTCCTTGGGCCCAGCCGTAACCCCAGCGAATGGCTAAATCGACATCGCGTGCAGTGTCGGCGATATCAGCCAGGTTATAGGCGCTGTAATGGAATAGATCACGGAACATAGCCCACAAAAACTGCGCTTGCTTATGTTCGCTGGCACGCAGCTTGGCGAATTTCTCGGCAGGGTTTTTAATCTTCAGGATTTCGACGATTTCCGGAGCAGCTTCACCGGTTGCTGGACGATAATCTTGTGCTTCCAGATCCAGTACCACGATATCTTTACCGCGTTTTTGGAAAATGCCGGCGCCGGTTTTTTGTCCTAGAGCGCCTTTGGCGATCAATGCCTGCAACCAATCTGGCGCCTTGAAATATTCTTTCCAGGGGTCGTTAGGCAGTGTGTCGGCCATGGTTTTGATCACGTGCGACATGGTGTCTAGACCAACCACATCGGACGTTCTGTACGTGGCTGACTTCGGGCGACCAAGCAACGGGCCGGTTAAAGCATCGACTTCATCAAAGCCCAAACCGAATGCGGCGGTGTGGTGCAAGGTCGAAAGAATCGAGAAAACTCCGATCCGGTTGCCGATGAAATTCGGGGTGTCTTTGGCGTAAACCACGCCTTTGCCCAACGTGGTGACAAGGAATGATTCCAGGCCTTCAAGCACAGCCTTGTCAGTGCCCTTGCAGGGAATCAGTTCGGCCAAATGCATGTAGCGCGGTGGATTGAAGAAGTGCACGCCACAAAACCTATGATGAAGTGATTCATCAAGAACATCCGCCAAGCTATTGATTGATAACCCAGAAGTGTTCGATGCCAAAATTGCATTTGGGTTAACGAAGGGCAAGATTTTGGCGTAAAGATCTTTCTTCCAGTCCAGACGTTCGGCGATGGCTTCGATGATCAAATCACAGCCCTTAAGCCACTCTAGATGTTCGTCATAGTTGGCCGCAACAATGGCGGTCGCTTTGTCTTTAGAGGCCAACGGAGCCGGCGAAAGCTTGCCAAGGTTTGCGATGGCTTTGTTTACGATACCGTTCTTTTCGCCGTCTTTAGCCGGCAAATCGAAGAGGATCGTATCTACATTGGCATTGACCAAGTGAGCGGCAATTTGCGCGCCCATCACGCCAGCGCCGAGAACGGCGACTTTACGAATGCGAAGCTGTGACATTTGAAACTCCGGGTTTATGGATCAGATGGTAAAAATCAGGCTGCACGTAGACCGGCAGCAGCAAAACGAATTAGGCCCTGGGCGGCTTTGTCGGCATGGGCACGGTCAGAAACACCTACGGGGCGTTTAATCAAACCAAAGTCCGCCATCGCATAAGTCAGCGCACCCGCAGTGAAATCCAATCTCAAATACAGATCTTCTTTCGCTAAACCGGGCAGACATGCAGCCAAGGCTTTGGAGAACTCACGCAAAACCTGGCCATAGTTATCGGACAGAAATTTACGCAGGCCGTCGTTTTTCTCTGCGTAAGCGCGTGCGAGTACACGCACAAAAGCTGATCCGTGACGGTCATAAGTAAGCGCCAGCGCAGGTTGGATAAAGGCAGCCAAGATAGCTTCAAGGTCTCCAGGTTTCTCTTCTTGAGCTTGTCGCAACAGGCTCAAACGGCGTTCGCTCATTTCATCCATCCGGCGACGAAAGACCTCGTTGACCAAATTTTCTTTTGAGCCAAAATGGTAATTAACCGCTGCAATGTTGACATCGGCACGGCTGGTCACCTGGCGAAGCGAGGTGCCGGCGAATCCGAATTGGGCGAATAATTCTTCTGCGGCGCCAAGAATTCGATCTTTAGTATTGAAGTGAGCGGTCGGCATAGTCTTGTGTTCTATTCCAGCGTTTGATTCAAACGAATGTTTCAATCATAAAATCGAACGCTTGTTGGGTCAAGTCGCGCGGATGGGTCTAGCAGAACGAGAGCTGGTTACGAGGACGTGACACGGAACGTGGCAAAGCTTTCAGTATTTGAGCTAAACCCTTCTTTGAAATAGCTTTTTATGGTAAATTTAGCGACTTTCAACCCTATAGACACTGGAGTTACACCATGGCGCTGGAACGCACCATCTCAATTATCAAACCTGACGCCGTTGCGAAGAACGTAATTGGCCAAATTTATACCCGTTTTGAAAATGCCGGCTTGAAAGTAGTCGCTGCAAAAATGAAACACCTGTCCCGCAAAGAAGCTGAAGGTTTCTACGCTGTGCATAGCCAACGTCCGTTTTTTAATGCACTTGTCGAGTTCATGATTTCTGGCCCAGTGATGATTCAATTGCTCGAAGGCGAGAACGCTGTTTTAACTCACCGTGATTTGATGGGCGCTACCAATCCAAAAGAAGCGGCTGCAGGAACTATTCGTGCAGATTTCGCAGAGAGCATTGATGCCAATGCCGTGCACGGTTCCGACAGTCTTGAAAATGCTGCAATAGAAACCGCGTATTTTTTTGCTGCCACCGAACTCTGCGCCCGCTGAGTTAAAGAGAATAATCAACGTGACCGACGTTCAATCCAAAATTAACTTACTCGATCTCGATCGCACAGGCATGGTGGAATTTTTCACCGGTCTTGGCGAGAAACGTTTTCGTGCCGAGCAAGTGATGAAATGGATCTATCATCGTCACGTTGATGATTTTGAACAAATGACCGATCTTGGCAAAGTGCTACGCGCCAAGTTGGTTGAACAAGCTGAAGTTCGTGCACCGAAAACTATTTTTGATAAACCTTCTGTTGATGGCACCCAAAAATGGTTGCTCGGGATGGACACCGGCAATGCCGTCGAAACCGTTTTTATCCCTGACAAAGGTCGCGGCACGCTTTGCGTTTCAAGCCAGGTGGGTTGTGGTTTGAATTGCCAATTTTGTTCAACGGCTACGCAAGGCTTTAATCGTAATCTTTCCACTGCTGAAATCATTGGCCAAGTCTGGGTGGCTGCGAAGGCGCTTGGCAATCAGGTGCATCAACAACGCAAGCTTACCAATGTTGTCATGATGGGCATGGGCGAGCCTCTGTTAAATTTCGATAATGTGGTGCGTGCCATGAGCATCATGCGTGATGACCTGGGCTTCGGCCTGGCAAACAAACGTGTAACTTTATCGACAGCCGGTCTGGTGCCGATGATTGATCGCTTGTCGATTGAAAGCGATGTGTCACTGGCCGTTTCATTGCATGCCGCCAATGACGAACTACGCACTGAACTGGTGCCGCTTAATAAAAAATATCCGCTCGCTGAATTGATGGATGCCTGCATTCGTTATTCCGAGCGCAAACCTCGTACCTCGATTACGTTTGAATACACCATGATGAAAGGCGTAAACGATACGCCTGCACTAGCGCGGCAGTTAGTCAAATGGATGCATACTTTGCATTCCAAAGCTCAACGCAACGACATCGCCAAAGTTAATTTAATTCCATTCAACCCGTTTCCAGGCACCAAGTTTGAACGCTCCACCGAAGAAGACATTCGTAGTTTCCAGAAAATCCTGCTCGATAGTGACGTGCTGACGATGGTACGTCGTACCCGTGGCGATGATATCGATGCCGCTTGTGGCCAGTTGAAAGGGCAGGTGATGGATAAAACGCGTCGCCAATCTGAATTCAAGGCAAAACTCGAAGCACAGGGCATCAGTGATGCTGCTTAAGAAAAATCGACATGTCTTGTTTTTCGCATTGTTCTTTGCAAATGCAGGAGTCCTTGCGCAAGCGATTCAAGCACCGAAAGCCACAGCGATAAATCCATTGTCTTACAAAGGACAAAGTGCTATCGGCGTGGCGCAATTGTTCATCAATAGAAAAGATTATGCCGCTGCTTTGAAACAGGCTGAGCGCGCGATTGGCTTTGACCCAAAATCAGGGGTGCCTTACATGGTCAAGGCGTTTATTTTTGACCAGCAAAAAGAATTCAAAAAAGCAAATACTGCCTATTTAAAAGCAATTGCATTGTCACCAACTAATGGTCAGGTTCTGAACGCGTATGCGGTTCACCTGTGCCAGCAAGGTCAATACAACAATGCAGATGCTAATTTTATAAAGGCAACTCAGGATCAAAATTACGCAAGCCCGAACGAAGCTTTCGAAAACGCTGCACAATGTAATTTTCAAAATAATAATTTAGCACTGACAGAAGATCGAGCACGCTCCGCCCTTGCTTTAAATCCGGAAAGTGTCAATGCACTCGAAATCATGGCACAGGTCAAATTCAGGCAGTCCAATTTTTTTGAAGCCCGTGCATTTATGCAACGACGTGAAGCCTTGGGCCCATTAAGTGTTTCATTGTTGCAACTTGCTCAAAAAATAGAAAAATCAGCCGGCGATGACCGAGCTGCTGCCCAATATCAAAAACAGTTAGAAATCTTGTTGCAAGCCCAAATTCAGCCGCCCACGGGAGAGGGGCAGAAGAAGCCATGAACGATAATGCCTATCAAGAAACATTATTTGCCGAGCCGCTCGGATTACAACTCAAACATGCCCGTGAAAAGATGGGCCTTAAAGTTAGCGATGCTGCGGCACGATTGAAATTACCTGCCGAAGTGATCGAAGCTCTGGAGCTTGAGAATTGGGGCAAACTTGGGGCTGCGATCTATGTTCGTAGCTACCTTGGAAGTTACATAAAGCTATTGGGGCTGCCGGGCTCACTGGCCAATGAGTTCAATATTCGAACTTCAGAAATGCCTGCCATGAAGATCTTGAGCGACAAGCCAGTACGCAGAGATATTGATAAAACGCTAAGCACCCTCGGCTACTTTGCAATTACCGGTGTGATTGTGGCTTCATTGATTATGATAGCCATGCATTTTCAAGCACCCAACAAGCGCACTGAAACCATGCCGTTGGATGTTCAATCGCAAACCCAGACCGTAACTGTGCCCTCCACGGCACAGCCAACCCTATCTGCCAGCGCTCCAACTACCGAACAAGCGCCCATGATGGCCAGTATGGCGCCGTTGACTACTTCTGCAGGTTCGAGTGCTTGGGAAATTCGTGTCAATGCTGACAGCTGGGTAGAAATTACCGACACCGCCGGTAAGCGAATCGAGAGCAGTATCGTCAGTGCTGGTGCAATTAAACAATATAGTGCTGATCAAATAGCTAGCGTCACAATCGGCAATGCAGATCAAGTGCAAGTGCTACGTAATGGTCAAGCAATCGATTTCAGCGCATTTAAACAGGATAATGTGGCACGTTTTAAAATTGCGAGTGATGGTGCTTTGTCTGCAAACGCTGTCGCCAATTAATTACCTTCATTACCCACTAAATTATTTTTATTATAAAAGCAGATTAGAGAACTATGGCTAACCATGAAATTGACGAATACGAATTAGGCGAACGCTCCAGAACCTGGTTCAAGGAAAATAGCGGCTCATTGATTACCGGCGTGGCACTTGGTTTGGCCTGCATTTTCGGCTATCAATGGTGGCAGGGTAACGGCGATAAGCATCAGACAGAAGCTGCATTGCAATATCAGGCATTCACCAGCGCGGCCGAGAAAAACGACCCCACTAAAACAAAAGTCGTTTTAGCTTTACTGGAATCAAAATATTCCGATACCCAATATTTGAGCTTTGCCGTTTTACGTCAGGCTGAACTGCTACAAGCCAACGGCAAAAACGATGAGGCGCTAAAATTACTTGAAGGCAATCAAGCAAAAGCGACTGAAAATGCCATCAAGCAACTTTATCAATTACGTATTGCGCGTTTGCAACTGATCAATGGCAAAGCCGATCTTGCCCTGAAGCAACTCGCTGATGTGAAAGACAGCACCTATGTTGCATCGCTGGAAGAAATTCGTGGCGACGCCCACATGGTGCTTGGTAAAAGGGAACTTGCCAGTCAGTCCTATGTCAAAGCGCTCACTGCTTTAGATCAAGCAGCGCCGATACGAAATTTAATCGAATTAAAATTAATTGAAGCAGGTGGCACTTTGCCTGCTAAGCCAGGAGCTTGATCCATGTTGCAACGCATTGCTTTGATTTGCCTGATTGCAT
>JAYUUM010000120.1:0-11830 GCA_043754555.1 Arenimonas sp.
GCATTTGTAACTGCTGCTATCAACGACCACACCATTGAACAGGCGCTCGGCCTACAAACCTTGAAAGAAGGGGCAATAGCGATTGTCGGTTTCGGCCCACGCTTACCCAACAGCACCGTACTGGAATTGGATAATTTAACGCCTGTAGAAATTAATTAGCTCTGCGTAGGCGCGCTACTTGCGATTGCCATGGATCGCGGGAGTGCCGGTTTTTAACAGACGCATGTCTGGTCAAATGCAGGAGCATTTTTCGGCCTGCATCCACCATCAAAAATACGTACGCGGCCGCTTGCGGGCGCCACGAGGCATATCGGATAGATTTTGGGCGCAGCAAGTAAGCGCCCCTACGGTGTTAAATACCCAAATCAATCCACACCGGCGCATGATCACTCGGTCGATCCCAGGTTCGAGGCTCGCGGTCAATTATTGACGCCGTGCATTTAGATTTCAATGCATCGCTGATTAAAATCAAGTCAATGCGTAAGCCATGATTTCGTTGAAACCCGCCAGCGCGATAATCCCACCATGTGAAATGCCCGGCCTCATCATTATGCAAACGAAAGCTATCGTGCAATCCAATATCCAATAATCTTTTGTAAGCCGCGCGTTCTTTTGTCGAAGTTAAAATGGAATCATCATTCCAGACTTTTGGGTCATGTACGTCACGATCTTCCGGTGCGATATTGAAATCACCGAGCACAACAAGATTTGGGTATTTTTTAATTTCCAGTGCAAGCCAGTCATGCACGGCGTCAAGCCAACGTAGTTTGTAATCGTATTTATCAGTACCGACGTCCTGGCCATTCACTACATATAAATCGATGATACGAATACCATTGACAGTAGCGGCAATGACTCGTCGTTGTTCATCATCGAAACCAGGAATGCCGATTTGCACATCCTTGGCAGACTCGCGACTGACAATGGCGACACCGTTATAGGTTTTCTGGCCGATAAATACCGAGCGATAACCAAGACCTGCCAACACATCATCCGGAAACTTGTCGTCCTCCATTTTGGTTTCTTGCAGAACGACAACATCGGGCTGACGCAATTTCAGCCATTCTTCCAGATGCGGCAGCCGCACATTGAGTGAATTGACATTCCAGCTGGCGATTTTCATAAACAAGGTTTCGTCTGAACTCAGGCAGGATAAGATATCAGCAATTGCCCGGAGTGCGAATGTATGAAATGGCTGGATTTACGCAGTGACACCGTGACGCTACCGAGCGCAGCCATGCTTGCCTGTGGACTCAAGACACCGGTGGGCGATGACGTTTATGGTGAAGACGCTACCGTCAATGCCTTGCAAAAACGTTGCGCCGATGAGCTTGGTTTTGAAGCAGGTTTATTTGTACCAAGCGGTACCCAATCGAATTTACTTGCCTTGATGGCACATTGCGAACGTGGTGACGAATATATTGTTGGCAGTGAAGCGCATACATATAAATTTGAAGGTGGTGGTGCTGCAGTTTTGGGTTCGATTCAACCACAACCGATTCCGCAACAACAAGACGGCACACTGGATTTGGCTGCTGTCGCTGCCGCGATAAAACCACTGGGCGACGCACATTTTGCCCGCACTAAATGCTTCACTCTGGAGAACACCTGGTGGGGTCGGGTGCTGCCGCAGACTTATATTGCAGACGCCGCCGCATTGGCGAAGCAGCATCAATTGGCATTTCATCTGGACGGCGCGCGTTTATACAACGCGGCGGTGACGCAAAGTATTTCAGCACGCGAAATAGCAAAGCACTTCGATAGCGTGTCGGTTTGTTTCTCCAAAGGTTTAGGCGCGCCGATTGGCTCGATGTTATTGGGTACGGATGAATTGATTTGCAAAGCACGGCGATGGCGAAAAGTGCTCGGCGGCGGCTGGCGACAGGCGGGTCTGTTGGCTGCGATGGCCAATTTTGCACTGGATAATAATGTCGAACGATTGGCGGATGATCATCGTCGTGCCAGTGAATTAGCATATGCCTTGGCTGATGTTTCCGATATCGAAGTCAATGGTGCTTTCACGAGCATGGTGTTTATTACGGTACCGAAAGATCGACTGGCGGCACTTGCATCGCATATGCAAACCTGCGGCATCAAACTCTCGGCCAGCAATACAAGAATTCGCCTGGTGCTGCATCTGGATATTGATGACCAAGACCTTGTCAGAATAATTAATGCATTTCGGAGTTTTTGAGACAGACATACACACTCATCCTGCTCACCACTTCGCGACATATTAATTCCGTAGGAGCGCCTTAAGGCGCGACAGATTTGGCGAGATTCGTCGCGCCTAAAGGCGCTCCTACGTCAATTCTTAGACTGATTTCGGGCGCAGCAAGCAGGCGCCCCTACGGACTCAACTCGAGAATCAAATCCGTTACGCCAATTTGACCTTCCGGACCGGTCCAGGCACTTGTTTCGGGTGTGCTAGCTAATGTCACTTTTGCCGTATCAGCTTTTAGGGTTGTTTGTTGCACTGCGTTCCCTGCCATCTGCTGCGCAACTGCTCGTAATGCACCATCTTGCAGTGCATCTTCAAAGACTATTTTTTCGGTGGCGACATTGGCAACGAATTTTTCTGTTACTGCCGATGATGACAATACCTTGTTTTTCCAGATGAAGTCCCGACCCGGTGCAAGATAATGCACGCGCGCTTTTATTTTATTTTTATCGTGTTGTTGATTGCTGGTATCAAACCACCACGCACCCGACGCGCCGAGAGCTTCGACTTTCAAACTTTCAGGCAACCAGGTCAACTGCACTGCGCTGGTTTCGTCGACACCAATTCCGACTTTTGCATCTGCGGCGTGCAATAAGCGTAACAAGCGCAACTCACGTGCACGTTCGGAAAAATGGGTATCGAACACGAACGAATCAACCAAACCCAATCCGCCTGTCGGCCAGTATGTTAAATCATCTTGCTGCGTGCCCTCGGGGCAGCGTTTTGCTCGCTCGCAGCCCACTTCTATAGGCGAGGAAATTTTTGCACCACGATTAATGGCATGCTTGCTGCTGCCATTGCTTAACATCGCAACACCCGATTGCACCGCAGTACCGGCACTCGTTCCAGAGACAACAAGATCGCCACGTTGAAATGCAATGCGTAGATTTTTTAGCCAGAGATTAGGCTGGTCTTTTTCATCGAACATGGCCTGACGCAAACGCCATTGATCACCACCGCTAAAAAAAATCCCTTGCGCGTACAGCGGAAATTCTGCCAGCGCCTGCGGGTTCTCGCAGATCATTTTCTGCATTGCCGTCAAATCCGGAAATACAAGCTCGCGATTGGCCAGCGCTAGTTTTTCGATTCTTAGCTGTGGCAAATCGTTACAAGATTTTTTTCCGTAAACAACGGCAGACAGCGCTTGATCAAGCGGCCACCAGACCGGTTCGGCGCCAGCTTGTTGCAATGCCGAGAAATAAAAATCGACAGCATCGTAAGGGTCGGCCGATGAGGCCGTGACAAAAAGAATGCGGGGTCGTTTACCGGGTGAGCGCTTCGCGGCCGCTTCGACAAATGTTTTGAAAATGGCTGCACCGTGCGGGGTTTTACTATCGTCGATACTGGCGATTTCACGAAGGCGTTTGCCATTTTTTAATTCAGGAATCTCGAATGCCGAAAGAAGGAAGGATTGCTCTTCATCCAATAATTTCTCCCAAACAACAATGGCATCCTCGCGTGTGCAATTGATGGTTTTGGCATTACCAACACAGATCTTTTCAAAAATATCGACCAGTGCATTAGCGGAATGAATCTCGCCACGAGCTTTTTGTTTGGCGGTAACAAGCATGGCCTTTAGATCCGCAATTGTCGGTGTGCCAGCGCGTGAATTCCAGAAGTCGGGATTCAGTAATACGGAAATATCTTCTTCTTTGATTTGATAACGCGGAATTTCTCGAGCATCGGGAAATTCTTTTTTACCATCCTTACATGCGCTTAATGACAAACTGGTGCAAATTTTCATGGCACCGCCAGCAAGAATCATTTCGCGGGGATGCGAATGGGTGATAGCGGGAAAAACACCGAACAGCAAAATCAGAATTATTTTTTTCATGCGGTGACCATAAATCTTTTTATGCTGATATAGCAAACGCGATTAAAATATTCCTCCGTAGGAGCGCCTTCATGCGTGACCGATCTGCGCCCATGCCAAATGCAGGAGCATTTCTCAACCTCGCGAAAAATTTGTGACGAGGCATTTCGCGAGTAGAACTCGCTCCTACGTTTGAGATGGTCGCAGATCGGTCGCGCCTAAAGACGCTGCTACGCAAGATTTGCATTTTTTCGATTTCTGAACATACCTGACCGGCATAAATTCATATTGCCTGTTGACGCGGGGTTTACCACAGGAGTATAAAAACCGCGTTACCGGAAGAAGTCGCCATGTCCAACACGCGTACTCACATCCGTCACATCGGCTCGGTGTTTTACCTGAGTGAATGGTGGGACGAGTAGATCCCCAGCGGGCTGCTATGCAGTCTGCCCAGTGCTGTTGCTAATTTAATTGCAATCATTGTCAGTGCCTTCAGGCGTTAACGCCACGGGCCGAATTAGGGGATTCCACCATGAATTTGTCCAAACCGCTTGCTGTCGCCGTGGCGATGGCGCTTAGCTCGCATGCTTTTGCCCAAACACAAGCAGCAACATCCGCAACACCATCTGACGAAGCCAAAACGATTGATACCGTTGTAGTTACCGGTTCAAATATCAAGGGTGTTGATCTAGCAAAATCGCAGCCCGTCGTCGTTATTACGGCGCAAGACATTAAAGAATCTGGCGCGATCAGCGTTACGGATTTAATCAGTAAAATTAGTGAAACCGGAGGCGGTACTGGTAATTTCAGCACTACGAGTAGTGGTGCGCGCCAGGCTGATTCACCAGCGGGTTCGGCCGGTATTTCACTGCGCGGTTTGGGTACGGCGTCCACGCTGACTTTAATCAACGGCCGCCGTATTGCAGCGTCGTCTTTCGCGAACGGTTCGCAAAACTTTGTTGATGTGAACATGATCCCGCTCTCGGCAGTTGATCGCGTTGAAATTCTTACTACCGGCGCATCGGCAATTTATGGCGCCGATGCCGTGGCTGGCGTGGTGAACTTTATTCTACGCAAAGATTTTGATGGCGGCTTGGTATCGCTAAGCACGGGTGAATCCGAAGCTAGCAGTAATGATGCACGCAATAATGCCAATTTCGTATGGGGTGCTTCCAGCGACAAAGGCCGCGCTTTAGTGGTGGTCGATTTATATCAAAAAGCCGCGCTGTATGACCGGGATCGTCGCAGCACCGCGAACTCGCCAAGGCCGTCACAGCAGGGTACCTTTGCCAGTTTCAATAATGCCAATAACACTCGGCCTGTCGATAGTGTAGAAGCCTCCTGCCCAGCCGCGCTGCGCCATGATAATAATCCCTTGCCATTGGGCGCCTTTGGTGAATATTGCGAATTTAATCGCAATGCATTTACTGCAACCGATCCTGCACGCAAAAGTATCGGCGTGCTGGGTTCGTTCGGTTATTATTTTTCAGAAAATCTTGAATTCTTTTCTGATATTTCCTATGGCCGTAATACTGCCACCGCAACTACGGAGGGTGCGCCATGGGACGCGGCAATTTTGAGAACCCACCCCAATCTTACTCCCGCAATTGTCGCTGACCTTGGTTTCGATCCAGCTGCAGTGGGTCTTTATGCCTTTGGCCGTTTTAACGAACTTCGCACCGTTGAAGTCACCACCAATGCATGGCGCGCACTGGGCGGCTTGAAAGGTACGGTAGGTGCTTGGAATTGGGAAAGCGCATTGAGTTTTTCACAATCAAAGTCTGATCAAGAGGCATTGGCAGGCATTTATAATCGCAGACGTTTTGAAGCTGCGCTGATCGGTACACTTTGCAGTGATGGATCAATATCGACAAATGCCACCACACCTTGTGCTCCAGGCACGACCAGAATTTTCTACAACCCCTTCAATGGCGGTACGAATAATTCACCCGAATTGCTTGAGCTTCTGGATGAAGATGTCAATCGCAAAGGCCAAAGTAAGCTTTATAGTTGGGATGCCAAGTTCAATGGCGCACTCGGAAAAATCGGTGATCGCGATGTGCAGTGGGCATTTGGTACTGAAGTAAGAAGTGAAGATATAAACGACGAGCCATCACTTTTAGCTACTGCAAGTCAAACGACAGGTATTGTACCGGTACTAGGTTTTGGCTCTACTGCCGCCGATGCCAGCCGCACCTCCTATGCTTTTTTTGCTGAAACCTTATTACCAATCACTGAAACTTTAGAACTTCGCGTGGCGGGTCGCTATGATCATTATTCCGATTTTGGTGGTGACTTTAATCCTGCTGCCAGTTTCCGTTGGCAACCCAATGATTCTTTCTTGATTCGTGGTGGCTGGAACACTTCTTTCCGCGCACCTTCATTGGCACAAGTGGGTGCGGGCACTACACTAAGTTCTGGTGTGTTGCCATGTCCTGTCGGCGGTGAATTTAGTACATCCTTATGTGGCGGTAGTACAAGCGAACGCTCTTATCTGTCAGAAATTTATGGCAATCCTGATTTGAAAGCAGAAACGGCCGAAGCCTGGTATCTCGGCTCGGTGTTTAATGCCGGTGCTAACACCACCTTCTCGCTGGATTACTGGAATTTCAATAATAAAAATCTGGTTGATATCGATGCTTTTGAATTATTTCGTCGTGCTGCCACCGACCCATCCTTGGTTGCTGCAAGAGACGCCTTACCGAGCGGCCGCGTCGGCATCGAAACCAATAACGGTACCTTTAATAGTCGCATTCGTACCGTGCAGCTCGAACTGATCAACATCGGTGTTCAAAAAACTGATGGCGTTGATTTCTCGGTAACACACGATTGGGATGCAGGTGAAACTGGTCGTTTCCGTTTCTATTTCGATACCACCTACACACGTTCATTCGAACGCTCGGAAAGTTGCGATAGCCTCAGGCCAGCAACGCGTCGCGGTGTCGGCGCTTGCATTAATGGTCAGCGTTTAGCGGACCGCTCTGGCGAATTCCGTTATCCCGAATGGTTAAGTACTGCTGGTGTGCGTTGGCGCTACAAAGATTTCAGCACTAGCTTATCGGCGAAATACACCAGCTCGTATTACGATGACGATCAACGTCAAAATGTTCCGGTGGGCAGTAAAGTGGCGTCCTCCACCATTTTTGATTTGAATGTGGGTTGGACCCTGAGCAAAGAACAATATTTGGCGTTCAATGTTCGTAATCTGTTTGATCGCGAGCCACCGGCGGCGTTAGGCGCGACCGCAGGCGTTGATTTCTTTAATCACAGTTCGATGGGTCGCTTCTATACTGTCAGTTACGAGTACAGGTTTTAATCCATGACCACCACTGCAAACACTGCTGCACCCAACCCCCAGGGACTCAATACGCTGATTCTTTTATTCGGTGTGGCGGTGGTGTTTGCTTTGCTGGTGCCCTTCGTGCCGGCCGGTTATTTTGAAGCCGGCGCGCCGATGGCGCTGGAGCGTTTTCATTACAGCGATGTGCCGTCAAGCATGTCGTTGTTTTCTTCCAATGAAAATGTCGGCTTTCTGAATTTTTTATTTGAAGGTTTTACCTCCGGCAGCCGCGAAAGCGCAGCGGTCGGCGTGATTGCCTTTATTTTGATTGTCGGCGGCGCGTTCGGTGTAATCAATGCCAGTGGCGCTGTTGATCGTGGCTTTGTGCGGCTGGCGGCAAAAACCAGCCATCGTCCAGGCTTGTTACTCGCAGGATTTTTTATTGCGTTTTCGCTGGGTGGCGCCGTGTTTGGCATGGGCGAAGAAACCATCGCCTTTCTCGCTTTGCTTTTACCACTGGTAGATCGCCTTGGCTTGCCACGCGCGAGCGCCGTGATGTGTACTTATATGGCAAGTCAAATTGGTTTTGGCACCTCGTGGATGAATCCGTTTAGTGTAGTAGTAGCGCAAGGCATCGTCGGTCTGCCGATTTTATCGGGTGCCAGTTTACGTGTCGTGATGTGGGCCTGCTTTACACTTTTCGGGATTATTTTTACCTTGCGCTACGCCGCGAAATATCGCCGCGTTCCCGAGGCGATTGAAAACGCACCGGAACTAGCGGCGCCAATGAACTGGGCCGATCGCGCGATTTTGTTTGCTGTACTCGCAAACGTTGGCTGGATTATTTGGGGTGTTACAACGAAGGGCTATTACATTCCGCAAATTGCAGCTCAATTTTTTACCTTGGGCTTGGTGGTCGGTGCTATCGCCATAATTGATAAACGCATGGATATTAATCGCGTCGCAGAAACATTTACCGACGGCGTTAAACAAATGGTGCCAGTTGCACTGGCCATTGCCTGCGCAAAAGGTTTGCTGTGGCTATTGGGCGGCGCCGATCCACACAAAGCGTCGGTGCTCAATACCTTGCTATACGGTCTTGGCAGCAGTCTGGATGGTTTACCGGAATTGGTATCGGCGCTAGGCATGTTCTTTACTCAGGCCGGTTTCAATTTCTTCGTGACTTCGGGCTCGGCGCAAGCCGCCATCACCATGCCTTTGATGGCAGGTCTAGGTGAGTTGGTTGGTGTAACAAAACAAGTGAGCGTGCTCGCGTTTCAATTAGGTGATGGCGTAACCAATTTAATCGTGCCGACTTCGGCAGTTTTAATGGGCGCCATTGGTGTGGCAGGACTCAGTTGGAGTGAATGGCTGCGCGCGATCTGGAAATTTGAACTCGGATTGTTGGCGCTGGCCTCCGTTTTTATTACCTCTGCCGTAATGACGGGATACAGCTGATATGTTTACTTTGATACGCAATGCGCTGGTGTTTGCACCGGCGCCGCTAGGTGTTTGTGATGTACTTTTAGCGGGCGATAAAATTGCTGCTATTGGTCATGATTTGCATCCTGGTAAAAATCTTCCCTGCCAAGAAATTGATGGCAACGGTTTATTGCTAACGCCGGGCTTTGTCGATTCACTCGTGCATATCAGCGGCGGTGGCGGTGAAGGTAGTTTTGCTTCACGCACTATCGCACTCAAAGCCGAACAAGCCATTGCTGCCGGTGTAACCACCTTGATAGGTGCGTTAGGAACCGACGATATCACCCGGAGTCTGCAAGATTTACTCGCCTGCGCTCGTGCTTTGTCTGCAAGCGGACTAAGTGCTTATGCATTAACCGGTTCGTACCGAGTACCGATTCGCACACTCACTGGCAGCGTGCGCGATGACATCGTATTAATTCCTGACATTATCGGCGTCGGCGAAGTGGCTGTTGCCGATCATCGCAGTTCAAGACCGAGTGTTGATGAACTCGCACGTATTGCGGCCGATGCTCATGTTGGTGGCATGTTATCGGGCAAACGCGGCACGGTGTTAATTCATATGGGCGACGATGACGAAGGCTTTGCATTGCTTGATGCCGCCTGCACGCAACATCGCATCAATATTCAACAATGGCTGCCGACGCATATCAATCGACAACGGCGTTTATTATCGCAAGGTATTGCCTGGGGTTTGAGGGGTGGCAATATTGATTTAACCACCAGTACCACGCCAGATTTTATCGCTGCTGGTGAAGTACCCGCAGCACTGGCATTGAAAGAACTGTTAGCCGCCGATGTTGCCATCGAGCGCATCAGCATGAGCTCCGATGGCCAAGCCAGCCTGCCATTATTTGATAGCCACGGACAATTAATCAGTATCGGCATTGCCTCATTGTCCAGCTTAAGCGACTCGCTGCGCGAAGCCGTGCAACAGCATGGCATAGCACTGGAAATAGCGCTGACTACCATCACTAAAACGCCTGCCAACAATTGGGGCTTGAAACAAAAAGGTCGCATAGAAATTGGTGCTGACGCCGACTTACTTTTATTAGACGCTCACACACTTAGCCCGCTAACCACTATTGCGCGGGGCCGCGTTTATTCACTTTAGTAATAAAGCCTGCACTTTACGCTGACAATTTATAAAACCAAGGACGGGTTTTTAATACATTCGATACCGATTTGGAGAATTTTAACCATGAGCAATAAGTACAATAGCTTCTTGAAAGCGATACTCCTATTGTCTGCGTGTCTATTGAATTTTCCAATTTACGCAGCCTGTATCACTTCGGAAATCGAAAGTAATAACTATGAGTCTGCAGCAAATTATCCTCTGTGTTCAGACACTGTTATTGCAGGTCGTTTGAGTTCAGCCAGTGACATTGACTGGTTCAAGTTTGATGTTAGCCAAGCTGGCACTATTAGCATCCACTTAACCCATGCCATCAACACCGATTTTGACTGGTATCTATACAAGGCGTCCGGCACGTATGTCGCTTCATCAACCAGTTCCGTTATACCTGCTGTCGGAACTTACAACGCAGGCAGCACTGGCGATTATTATTTAAAGATAGTTAGAAACCCCGGCATTACCAGCAACAAAATTAGCAGAAGTCGAAGTATTACAGCAGCTACTGCAAGAACAGGTGCCTGGAGTTTACGTATAAGTTTGCCAGTGCTGCCTGCAGTTACCGGCAAAGTTTGGTTAAACGGTGGCTCGATCCGGCAAACGAATACCGGCATTTTTGTCGATGGTTTGCGTCAGGCCACTGGTAAAAATATAACGCCTCCCAATATTAGCAGTACCACCAATTGCGACGAAAACTGGAATACCACTAACTGCCCGCGCGCTGCCATTATTACTGCAGCGGCTCTAAATCAAGCCGATGGTGTCGATAAATATACCAATGATTTAGGTGGCCAATGGTCCTACGCGAATTTATTTCGTCGCCATGGTTTTGCACCTAAACATATTTTAAGCCATTGGGATACCTACGCTAACAATTCCGTCAACACCACGACACAGGGCCAGTCCAATATCGCCATTATTAATCAGGCCGATTTGGTCTATGTGATTGGCGGTGATCAGTCACGCTTGTCACGCATATTTCTGAAAGACGATGGCAGTGATACTGACTTGATGACCGCCATGCGAACACGTTTTAACGCGGGCACATTGATTTATGCGGGCGATTCCGCAGGCACCGCTATTGCGCCTAACGTGTCTTATGGCGAAGGGATAAGTATTGGCTATCTTAATCAAAATACCTTGCGGCAAATCAGCCCGGCCATGTGTCCTTATAACAGCAGCGGTGCGAGCTGTCTCAGCAATCCCGATTCCACCCATCCCGATTACGGCAGCAAGATAAAAGGTTTCGGTTTTGTGTCAAATGCCATTGTCGATACCCATTTTGATAATCGCAGTAACCGAACCGGCCGTCTCGGCCGCATGGTTGCGGCGCTAAAAAATATTGGCAGCGGCGTGGCTTACGGTATAGATCAAGACACCGCGCTTTATCTTAATGGCGATCTTGGTACCGTGTACGGTACCGGTGCGGTATTTATTGCAGAGGCCAGTAGTAACAATTTTCACAACAGCACAAATTTTAGTGCGAGCAATGTACGACTGTCTTATTTAACGATCGGTGATTCCTATCGCCGCAGCAACGGTGCCATTACCTCGACTAAAACATTGATCAGCACGCCGCAATACAGTGGCCATTTAGATTCCACCAATATTTTTTTCGTGAGCTCATCCGGCCTGGGCAATACCACCTCGACCTTTAGACGCATGATCGACCAGGTCGATAATTCCAATATTGGAATTGCGCCCGCCGATAGCGCCAATGGTAGCCCTTTGAGTTTCGATTTGATATTCAAAAAAGATGAGATTACCGAAGGCTATAAAGGCGCAATTTCTGGACCTTACACCATCAAGAAAGCCTTGTTGGATATTGAATAAACATCCTAGCCCGGGTCAGGCTTTATTGATCCGGACTACATGTGTTTCCGTGGGAGCGGCGTAAGCCTC
>JAYUUM010000121.1:0-11787 GCA_043754555.1 Arenimonas sp.
AATACTACCTGCAGCATTTTGCCGTTCCTGTTCGTTCTTGAAAGTAGTAGCCGGTAGTTTTTCCAAGCCGACCAGCGCTTGTTTATACAGTGCATGATCTGGGTGACTAGGATTAGACAACAGCGGCGATTGATCCGGTTTTGCCGCAACCACCGGTGGCGCAACGGCGGTCGGCTCGGACTTTTTCAACGCAGCAAAGGTATCTTTTCCTACAACACCATCGTCCACTAATCCACGCGCACGTTGGAATGCCTCGACTGCTTGTTTCGTTTTATCACCAAAATCATTGTCAGCAACCAGCGCTTTACCTTGTGCATCTTTGAAGCCCAGAGCATTTAATTGATCCTGCAATTTTTTTACATCGGGCCCATTTTCTCCAAGCCTTAGAACACCATCAGCGAGCGCACCACTTTGCACAGGCGCAGGCCGGGTGTTGCTCTGACTTGGTGCCGCACCTCTCAACGCATCGTAAGCGGCATCCGGTGAAAGACCTTTGCCTATATTTTCCTGATATTGGGTTCGCATCTGATTGAGCGCGCTAGCAGTTTCGTGGACTTTGATTGATGCCGAATTACCCGCGCTATCGCCATCATACGCACCACGACCACCTTTCCTTGGGTCGCCAACACTGGCGAATTCTAATGCCAATGCGTGTTGAGCTTTTTCCAAGCCTGCAGCGCCACTTGATTTGCCTGTAATGTAATCGTTAACTGCCGGACGCTTGCCGTCGATTAAATAATTGGCAAACATACGCTCCTGCAAATCAGGTGTAAATTTGGCATTGGAATCTATTCCCAATGCTCGCACGGTCTCAGTCATGGTATTGGCCGGCGGCCCCACCATTTGAAACTTACCAACGGCAAACAAATAAGACGGATCATTGTGCGACAAATGTTGACGACGAATAATTTCGCCAACGGTCATGTCGGTCAAGTTAATTGGCCTTCCTGCATCACCTGCATTACCACGGTTATAGGAATTGTAGTCCCCTTCACCTCTGCCAATAAGATTGCTTAACACCGTCGTTCCGCCCGGTGTTGCAACTGCCACGGGTGCATTTGGGGTGGGAGCGTTAGTTACGGGTGCATTTTGTTTGAGCGCTGCAAAGGTGTCTTTGCCGACAACACCATCATCGACCAAATTACGGGCTCGCTGAAAAGCTTCCACTGCTTGTTTTGTGCTGGTACCAAAGTCAGAATCCGGGACTAATGCTTTGCCTTGAGCATCTTTAAAGCCCAAAGTATTCAAGCGATTTTGTAATGCGGTAACTTCCGGGCCGCGCTCGCCTTCTCTTAATACGCCGTCTGCCAATGGACTGGCTTGCACACTTCCCGTAGGTGCAGGTGTCGCTTGCACACTACCTCTGGCAGGATAAGTTTCCTGCGTAATGACACCACTTTTTAGGTCGGCGACATATTTTTTAAACTGCTCGAGTTCTAATTCTATGTGCGCGTGCGTACCGAAATGGTTTTTACCATTTGGACCGGTGCCCGCCTGGACGCCTATTGGCTGACCATACTGAACAAACTCACCTTCTTTCAAACTTAAGGTGTTTCGATCAAGGTGGAGCACTTGTCCTACCAGCTCTGCTCCAGGGGTGCCGAACGGCTTGTCGTAAATTCTTACTGAGCCAAAAGTATTCGGATTCAAGTAATGTACATATCCCTGTATTGGCGACGGTATTTGTACATTGCCATTGCCGTTTTGATCGAGAAACACAATATCTTTTTTAATTAATACGTTGCCATTTTCGCGACGAACGGCTTCCAATTCTCCGTTTATTACGCCCGCATCGGAATCAACTGCACCGGCATTACCGTTTCTAACGGCGTTTCTATTGGTGCCTGGATGATGGATATGAATGTCTTCAAAATCTTTGAAGGGTTCATTTCCCCGGCCCAGACCTTCCAAAGGTTCGCGCAAGTCATACTTCGGCATAGTGTTTCTCCAGATAAATTCTTGATAGGTGAATTAAGATTTAAAAGCAGCCTTGAAACTTTATGGACTCGGTGCCTCAGGGTCTTCGCCTAAGTACCAACAGCCATTGTTTTTTTGAAACCGATAGGAATTTCCTTCCGACATTCCGTAAACAAAACGAACGAAATAGCTATCTGCATTTTCCTGCTTAATTTCTATAGGGATTGGTTTCGGACCAGTATCGCCATTGAAAACTGCGTGAAACCCGTCTTTCAGATAAGCAAGATTGAAGTCTTTATAGTCAGCTCTTTTCACATATACCGAATGCGTGCTTAAGCCTTTTTCATTTTCATCTAAAAGTTCTTCGACTTTTATCAACGGCAAAGTAAACGCAGCCTGCACCGAGGCATCGCTAGCATAAACATGTAAAAAATCTTCAAATTTTTGTGCTGGGCAGGCGACTGTATTGTCATTGTTTTTTTCAGAAGAAAATTCCCAGAACTTGGTGTTGTCAGCATAGGTCCCGACGCGTAATTTAGTTTGGCTATCACCATGCGCAAATTGCATATTGCAATGCCCATCACCGCTGCAGGACTCAAGTTCCGGTTGCGTATCGCAGATACTTGCTTCTCCCCCAACATTCTCTTTGCACTCAAGCGTCACTAGCGGCAACCAGCCTTCGGCTAGCACCGTCTTTCGTAACTCTGTGTAGGGCATGGCTTTCGTAAGTTTTGTTTCAAGCGCTTGCTGTGCTGATAGCACAGTTGCAACAGGTTGATCCACTTGGTTCTGCGTTGTACTGACGGCAGTATCCGGAGTGGATGATGCAGCATCAGCCGCTTGTTGTTTACAAGCGGCGACTAAAGTCAGGGCGATCAATAAAACGATTGTTTTTTTATACTGCATATCACTTCCTAAAATCGGGGGCCATTAACTCATTGATGTCTGCTTATGATTTCTGGCAATCGATCCAACTATCGATTGCCATAAAATCGATCTGAATAAAAACATCACATTGTTTGCGTTCTTTTCTGCTCCGTCACCTGCGCCATTTGCTGGGACTGGCTGTCTTGCTGCAACAATTGCGCACTCTTTTCTATTGGCTGAGATATTGCCTGCATCTTTTCAACCGACACTTTGTCGCTGGCGGGGTCGTTTTGTGCGCCACTGGTAGCAAACAATGTAGTTCCATTGGTACTGACGGCTACTGCACCAATTTGTTTAAAATTATTATTCTGCGCTTCGGCTGCCAAGGCGCCTGCAGCGTTCTGGCGCTGCTCGTCATTTTTAAAGGTATCGGCTGGCAATTTTTCAATATTCGTGAGCGCTTGTTTGTAGAGCGGATTAGTATCAAGAGATACTAAGGTCTCACTAGAATCTAAACCTGCCCTGCGCTTTTGCGTCGGCTGATTATTGTATTGAACATTCCAATCACTATTGCCAGTAGCGTATTGCATTCTAGCTTCTGGACGAATCGGGCTATAGGGGTCTAGACCATATTTGCCTAAGGTTTCAGCATCATAATTTGCGCCATACAAAGCCCTCATGGGCCCCGCTTGAAAATGTCTTCCCAGTGACCAATCGGTGTCGTGCGCCATCCCGATACGTGACAACGGATGTGGATATTCGCCACCTGCCAGAATATTAGGGCCATTACCGTTGGTGCCGCCGGTTGGATCAAAGTTTTTAAGCCATTCGGCAGATAATTTTCCGCCTGCTCTAGCTGATGCTGCTTCGGCCCAAGCCTGGTGGGATGGAGAATTGTAATAACCTGACTCTACAGCTTTATCTTTAAGTTCCGCTGTAGTGAAGCCATAGGCCGCTTTGTCTTCAGCAGATTTACGTTCAATAGCTCGCTCTTTATAGTCTTCAAGTTTTGCACCGGTGTTTTGCAATGCGCCCAGTTCAGCACCTTGCAATGCGCGAACTTCAATTTTGATAACCGCAGTGTTACGCACATCGTGCTGTAGATATCCGTCGCCAAAATGACTGCCATCCCTACTTACTTCGGGCGAAAACACCCTCACCCCGCCGACGGCAGCATAACCTTGCCGCCAAGGCGCGTTGACTTCAATCGTGACGCGGCCATTGGAGTTTCCTATCCGACTTGCAATTTCAGCACCTTCACTAATGCCCGCCGAGCTTGTTTCATTGTTTGTATTACTGGCCATCGGTATTCCTTTGAAAGATTTAAGAACTAATGAGTATCCGACTGTAATGTGATTAGCTTGTTGCAATCTTGATATCGTGTGACTAGTAAACAAAAATTAGTATCAACTACCGATGTATTTTCTGCTGCTCAAGTTGCATTTGAATCTGTTGCGTATTTCTTTGCGAAATTTCCTGCTCAATTTGCGCGGTACTTTTTTCCAGCGGCTGTGCTGCTGCCAATGTCCGGTCTTGATGAATACGACTATGGGCGGGATCTTCCAGTTTTCCCTGCACCGCAAAAAGACTCGCACCATTGGCACTTAATGCAATATGGTCAATTTGGTTTAGCCCGTTAACTTTGGCTTCTGCTGCCAAGCTAGCCGCTGCATTCTGGCGCTCTTGAGCATTGCTAAAAGTTTCCGCCGGAAGTTTTTCAAGACCGATAAGCGCTTGTTTGTACAGTGCGTGATCGGGATGATTCGGGTTGGAAAGCAAGGGCGATGCTTCCGATTTTTTCAGCGCACCCATACTTTGCAACATCAGTTCATTGAGGCCATCGCGATTGCGGGTGATGTCGTGCAGATAATCGTAATTGCTTATACCGTGGGCATCGCGTATCGCACGTCCACCGTTTGCTGCGGCTACTGCAGCGCCATAGCCCACCATATGATCGACTTTTAGAAAGCCTGCAATGCAAAGCGGATTATCATCACCTTCGAGCACGCCTTGTTTTATCGCACGATGGTATGTGCCGTCGGCATTAATCTTGAATGCGCCGTCCTGCAGAGCGGCGGACTGCTTGTAGTTATCGAGACTAAGACCATTTTTCCAGTTCGATGTATCTTCCAGAAATGGCGTCATTCCGCCGGACTTCGCCCACGCCCATTCGCTTCGGTGCTCTGACATCGATCTGTTGAGTTTGTCTTGGTCAACATAAGCAGCCGCAGCAAGCCACGTGGCGCCTGCTTGGTACCTGCCGACAAAGCCTGCTTGGTTAGTGATAGCCAAATCACCACCGCGGCTTTCATTTAGTACTACAGATGCAACAAGCCTGCGCGTTGTTGCATCATCTAGCCCAGCAATATTACCTTGCTGGTATTCAAAAGCAGTGGCCACTGCTTTTTCTTTCAGTCGGGTATCAGCCATGACGCTATTCCTTTGGATACGACCGGTGGAGCTCAAATTTTGGGTTTAAAACAGTTCGATAAAACGACTCGCTTATCTAGTTGTATGGAATCTAGCACATAAATTGTTAAGTATTGATAAGAAATAGGGCTTTTATTATTTCTTCAACGGGCATTTAGAAAATCACCGTATTTCGCAAGGCAGCATAAACCCCGTAAACTAGACAATATGACTGATTTACTACGAGAACCCTATGCCTGTCCTGCGTTTTGATGCTGTTAGCAAAACTTATGCAGGGCCGCATAATGCGTTGAGCGACATTAGTTTTTCGGTGAATGCTGGCGAGATGTTGTTTGTTACCGGGCATTCCGGTGCCGGTAAAAGCACACTCTTAAAATTAATTCATCTTAGTGAACGGGCAACACGCGGTACGGTTTTAGTAAATGATAAAAATTTGGCGAAGGTCCGTGGTCGTCAAGTCGCCTTGCATCGTCGGCAAGTCGGTGTGGTGCATCAAGACCATCACCTGCTGATGGACCGCAGTGTGTTTGACAATGTGGCACTGCCTTTATTAATCCAAGGCATGCCTTCAAAAGAAATCGGGAAGCGTGTTCGGCTGACGCTCGAAAAAGTCAGTTTGGCGTCCAAGGAAAAAACGCGACCCAGTGAGTTGTCATCGGGCGAACAACAACGCGTGGGTATTGCCCGCGCCCTGATCGCCCAACCGCTTTTATTATTGGCCGACGAGCCCACCGGCAATCTGGACCCATCGCTCGCAGCAGAAATCATGGTGCTGCTGGCAAGCTTGTCGGCGCAAGGTAGCAGTGTAATTATTGCCAGTCATGACCTGGCTTTGGTCAAACGCATGCGTAAGCGTGTATTGGTTCTAAGTCAAGGTAAATTGATGGACGACATTGCGCCCGAGGAGCTTGCACCATGAGCACGGCCACTGCTACACGAAGCAATAGCAATGGCTTCGGCGCACGTTTAAGTGCTTGGCGCGACCAACATATTTATTCTTTTTTATCGAGTCTGGGTCGTATTGTGTCGAAACCATTTTCGACTTTTCTAATTGTCGGTGTGATGGCCATTGCGATGGCAATGCCGCTGGCTTTGGCAATGGTTTTGCACAATGTGCAGCGGGTTTCCGGCACGGTACAAGCCGCGCGCGAAATGAGCGTGTTTTTAAAACCCGATATCACAATCGAGCTAGCCAATAGCCTGGCAAAGAAATTAACAGAACGCGTCGATGTTGAAAGTGTCGCGGTTGTCAGTCCGGATGAAGGCCTTGCCGAATTTCGCAAACTCAGCGATTTGGCGCAAAGCGTCGATTTGCTCGGCAATAATCCGTTACCCAGTGTTTTAAAAATTCGTCCGAAAGACGACGGAATGGCCTTGGCCGAAGCTCTGCAGAAGTGGCCTGAGGCCGATGTGGTACAGCACGATGGCCAATGGCGACAACGCTTGAACGCCTGGCTGAGCCTGGGCGAGCGCATGTTGAAGATTCTGAGCGTTCTATTCGGTGTCGGGGTTTTGCTCGTAGTCGGCAATACCGTGCGCCTGGACATCGGCAGCCGCCGTGAAGAAATTGCGGTGATGCAGCAACTGGGTGCCACCGATGGCTTTATCCGACGGCCTTTTTTATATCTTGGCTTTTGGTATGGCTTAGCCGCCGGCGCCCTGGCGCTGGGCTTATCACTGTTTGCTGGCTTGGCGCTGGATGAGCGTTTACAACCATTACTGGCCAGTTACGAAAGCCGCTTCGTACTGCAAGGACCTGATTTAACGATGGTAGTTGCCCTGCTCTCGACCAGCGCCATTCTAGGCTGGATGGGTGCATGGCTCGCCAGCGGGCATCATCTCAGGCAAACTCGGCCTACAGATTTGTAATTCAAGACCTTATGAATACACCTAGTTTCAAAATGTTCGACACCGCAACACCACGCATCATGGTAGTGGATGGGTCAAAAGTCGTTCGCAAAATGATTGAAGGCGTGCTGCGGCAAGAACTGAGCTCGGTAGAATTTATTGGTTGTGAAACGGCTGAAGAAGCGAAAACCGCTTTGCAATCAGGTAGCGTAAATTTAGTCACGATGGCACTGCGCCTGCCGGATATGGATGGCCTGGAATTAGCGAAATATATTCGCGAACATACGCCGCAAGCTTATATCCCGATTATTGTTGTTTCAGGCGATGTGCAAGAACGTCTGGAAACCCGCTCGATTACCGATGATGTCACCGATTATTTTGATAAGTCGCTTGGCTTTAGTGCGCTAGCTTCTTTTATTAAAGGTTACGTTGCACCGGAGTCTGAAGCTGGCTGCGAAGTTTTATATGTCGAAGACAGTCGCGTAGTGGCGATGGCGACACGTCGCATGCTCGAAAAACATGGTCTGAAAGTCGTGCACGCCACGTGCGTAGAAGACGCCGTCGCCCATCTTGAAACCATGATGGCGCAAGGTCGCATTCCCGGCCCGGACATCGTGCTGACAGATGTGTATTTGAAAGGTGATTTAACCGGCAAGGATTTATTGCAAAGTATTCGCAATACCTTTGGTTATCCGAAAGGTTTATTACCGGCATTGGTCATGACTGGCGATGCAAACCTGGCCAATCAAACCGACCTGTTACGTGCAGGCGCGAATGATTTGGTACAAAAACCGATTGAAGAGCGTTTGCTGGTAACGAAATTATTATTCCAGTTACGTGTCGGTAGACAAATGCGCGCGAAGTTGCAAAAGCAATAAATTGATTTACGGGTTGCTTTGTGGGAGCTGCTTTAGCTGCGATTAGCTCGTTCAGATTATCGTAAGCGGAAAATTCTTATCGCCGCTAAAGCAGCTCCCACGAACTCCTCCAGCAAGTATATCCATCGCAGATGCCTGAAAATTCCATCCAACTCGAAGCTTCCTGGAAATCCCGCGTTGGTGATTATCTGCAACGCTCCGATATGCGCGACCTATCGGATTTTTTGCGTAACGAAAAAGCCAAAGGCAAAAAAATATACCCGCGCGGTACCGATATTTTTACTGCCTTGAACACAACGCCGTTTGAAAAAGTCAAAGCGATTATTCTGGGGCAAGACCCTTACCACGGACCCGGCCAGGCACATGGCCTGTGTTTTTCGGTATTGCCCGGTGTTGATATTCCGCCATCGCTACGAAATATTTATACGGAAATAGAACGCGACTGCGGCATCGCCAAACCCAATCATGGTTGCCTGCTGCATTGGGCTAATCAGGGCGTGTTATTGCTAAACGCCGTGTTGACAGTTGAAGACGGCAAGCCTGGCGCGCACCAAAATAAAGGCTGGGAAGGTTTTACCGATCATATCGTCGAGCAATTAAATACCGAACGCGAAGGTCTGGTGTTCATGTTGTGGGGCAGTTATGCACAAGCCAAAGGCCGCGTGATTGATTCACACAAGCATTGTGTGTTGCGAGCACCGCATCCTTCACCGCTTTCTGCCTACCGTGGTTTCATGGGCTGCGGACATTTTTCCGCAGCTAATCGCTGGCTAGTCGGCGGGCAGAAAACTCCGATTGATTGGTCGGTGCCGGATTTGTAGTAGCGCCTTTAGACGCAACAACTCTGCGACCAAGCCAAACGTAGGAGCGAGCTCTGCTCGCGAAAATCTCCGACGAGGCATTTCGCGAGCAGAGCTCGCTCCTACGTCGAATTATTTCGCGTCTAAAGGACGCTCTCCTACTAATTCGTGCTTTGGTAGGAAGGCCTTCTAGGCCCGATTAATCCCGCTAGATCTTTCGGGCCTAGAAGGCCCTCCTACTCTTCGTTTAGGGAACGACGCACTATCTATCAAGCCGCCAGCGTCTTCGCTTCAAACTCCGCCAACCACTCATCATCGGAACCATCACTCACGCCTTCAAACAGGAAGGTACTCAGATAACGCTCGCCGGTGTCTGGCAGCATCGCCAAAATCACCGAACCCGGCTCGGCTTTCTCTGCGACACGCAATGCTGCAGCCAATGTTGCCCCGGCCGAAATACCGACAAACACGCCTTCTTCTGCGGCGAGTCGACGAGCAGTATCGCGCGCGAGTACATCGTCAATCGGAATGATGTCATTGGCGATATTCTGATTAAGCACGGCGGGGATAAAATCCGGTGTCCAGCCCTGAATTTTGTGCGGCGCCCAATCCTTGCCCGATAGTAATGATGCTCCGGCAGGTTCGGTAGTAATAATTTTTATCTGCGGCCGAGCCACTTTCAATACTTCGCCAACCCCGGTCAAAGTACCGCCCGTGCCCCAGCCGCTGACAAAATAATCAAGACGCTTTCCGGCAAAGTCCAGCAAGATTTCTGGTGCTGTCGTACTACGGTGATACGCCGGATTCGCCGGGTTTTCAAATTGCCTTGCCAAAAACCAACCATGCTTGCGCGCGAGTTCTTCGGCTTTACGGACCATGCCACTACCGCGTTCTGCCGCTGGCGTCAAAATAACTTTGGCACCGTAGGCACGAATCAATTTTCTGCGTTCGATCGAAAAAGTTTCCGTCATCACCGCCACAAAAGGATAGCCTCGGGCTGCACATACCATCGCCAGTGCGATACCGGTATTACCGGAAGTGGCTTCCACCACGGTTTGCCCGGGCTTCAATAAACCTTTTTGTTCGGCATCCAAAATGATCGCAAGCGCCAGACGATCTTTCACCGAACCACCGGGATTGAAGGATTCGACTTTGACGTATAAATCTACGTGCGTCGGTGCAATGCGATGCAATTTCACAATCGGTGTAGAGCCGATCGTATCGAGAATACTATTGTAAATCATGGTGATCTCCGAATATTTGGCTGAATACTTTTATGCTGCTGCTGAAAGAAAACTTTCTGTCTGAACTTCCTTTGCGCCAAGCGGCCCATCACCAAACCAATGCAAACTATTTGCGAATGCCGCCACTTCACCGATGATTAATAAGGCTGGCGATTTAACTTGATGTTGCGAAGCTCGCTGCGACAAATTTTCCAGTGTGCCGACAATCACGCGCTGTTCGGGTCGTGAACCGTTTTCGATTAGCGCAATCGGTGTCTGCGGATGACGGCCGTGCTCGATCAATTTACTTTGTAGGCGGTCCAGGCTGGCGACACCCATATAAACCGCGAGCGTTTGTTTTTCAGCGGCGAGTTGCTGCCAGTCCAAGCTGTCTTCGGATTTTTGGCAATGCGCCGTCACGAAGCGCAAAGATTGTGCGTGCTCGCGATGCGTCAAAGGGATACCGGCATAGGCAGCGCAGGCAAGGGCCGCAGTAACGCCGGGGACAATTTCGTAGGGAATATTATTGGCGCGCAGGACTTCGCATTCCTCGCCACCACGTCCAAAAATAAACGGGTCACCGCCTTTCAATCGCACAACACGTTTGCCTGCTTTTACATGTTCCAGCAATAGTGCATGGATTCCATCTTGTGTGGTGTAGTGATGGCCAGACTCTTTTGCCACATCAATAAATTCTGCATCACGCCTAGCTAGTGCCAAGACTTCCTTGCTCACCAAACGATCATGCAAAATAACATCAGCTTCGTTTAATAAACGCAACGCACGCAAGGTTAGCAAGCCGGCATCACCCGGGCCTGCACCTACGAGCGCAACCGAACCTTGTTTTGCCTGCGCGTCTTGCTGTGACAATTCCGATAGCAATGCATGCTCGGCCTTAATGGATTGGCGCTGGCGCAATAAAGATAAAATCGGACCTTGCAACAGTTTTTCAAACCAGCGGCGGCGTTGCGGCAATACCGGCAAATGCTGTCGAATACGCTCGCGATGCTGGGCAAGCAATGCGGTCAAACTGCCGTATGATTCATCGAACTGTGCTTCGAGTTTTTCGCGAATATGACGCGCCAACATTGGGGCCGCACCCGCGCTTGAAATAGCAATCTGCAAGGGTCCGCGTTCAATCACCGATGGCACTTGGTAACTCGACAGCTCGGCATCATCCACCACATTAACGAACAAGCGGCGAGCTTCGGCAGCCGCTGCGATTTGTTGGTTCACTTCAATATCGTCGGTGGCGGCAACCACCAGCCATACATCGTTTAACCAAGATTCTTCAAATTTTCCGGGCAAATAATCGATCTCGTTTTTTTCTGCCAGCGCATTTAATTCATCGACTAATTCGGGCGAGCCGACACGAACAAGAGCTCCGGCTGATCGTAAAGCCGCAATTTTTCTTGATGCCACCACGCCTCCGCCCACCACCAACACGGGGCGATTTCGTAGATCGGCAAATAAAGGAAACAAACGGCTGCTCATAATTTTGTTTGTGAAGGATTTGGCGGTAATGACACGCTAAACCGCCGACCTGCCAGGGTGAAATGATTTGGACGACTGAGTTCATGCTCAGAAGTTATGTGCCGCAGCCCGTTTAGACTGGACGCCTCCAGATACATGGGCTAGCATCGTTTCATTCAGTCAAAGTCCTTCGGAGCGTTGTCATGTTTCTCATGTGTTGTCGTACGCCGCGCTAAAAAATCCTTTTTGCGTTCACGATCCTGAGAGCTTTCCATGACACTGACACAACTTCGCTATTTGCTCGCCATTGCCGATTCGGGGCTGAACATTACGCTCGCTGCCGAAAAAGTG
>JAYUUM010000122.1:0-11775 GCA_043754555.1 Arenimonas sp.
AGCGGCAACCTGGCCGGTCACTTGTTAACATTGCGTATTGGCCTACTGGCACTGCCTGATCATAAAATTATTTCACCGCGATTTTTTAGTGGCCTGCAAGCAAGCTTGGCAATTTTGGAAGAAGCTTATTCCAATGAAACTGGTAACGATCAAAACATTCTAGAATTGAAAACTCTACTTGACGCCGCTTGCACCCTTGATCCAATAAGCCTATCGGCGACTTACCAAGCATTAGAACAAATTGCCACTATTGCAAAAATGCTAGTGCCCAGCGTTGATTATCTTGATATCGAGCAGACAACTGAAAGCGACGCAGACTATTGGGCGATGGCATTTGAACAACAATGCCGAGTACAGCTTGATGAGTTAAAGTTTCTGGCGCCTTGGCTTGAATTGCCGGATGATATTTTCACAGTAGAATTAGGTGCTGAATTTCAAACAAGTAGTGACGAGATCCCTACACTACGGGATCTGGTAATCGGCAAATTTATTAATCTGCAAGCCATTAACGCCAAGCATGCTCTTGATTTGACGACACTACAAAAAACCTGGCTTGGCGAGCTACGACAACAGATGGAAATTAGCGCCGAACGCGCAGCCGAGCGCATTACACAATGCGAAAAGCTGGCGTTACAGGCAAACGAATTTGCAACAATGGAATACGAATTCTTATACGACCGGACTCGTCATCTTTCGGCGATCGGCTACAACGTGGATGAGTTCAGGCGCGACAATAGCTTTTATGATCTGCTGGCTTCGGAAGCAAGACTAGGTAGTTTTATTGCGATTGCCCAAGGACGTTTGCCACAGGAAAGCTGGTTCGCATTGGGACGCTTACAAACCAGTGCCGGAGGCGAACCCATCTTGGTATCGTGGAGCGGCTCAATGTTTGAATATTTGATGCCACTGTTAGTGATGCCCAATTATCAAGGCACCCTGCTCGACCAAACTTATCAAGCCGCAGTATCACGGCAAATAGCTTACGGTAATCAACGCGGATTACCTTGGGGTGTATCGGAATCGGGCTACAACACGGTCGATGCCAATCTGAATTATCAATATCACGCATTCGGCGTGCCGGGGCTCGGACTTAAGCGTGGATTAGCGGAGGATCTGGTCATCGCTCCTTATGCTTCTGCGCTCGCTTTGATGGTCGACGCGGACGCAGCCTGTGAAAATTTACAGCGATTGGCGTCAATGGGAATGGAGGGACGCTTTGGTTTTTACGAAGCGCTGGATTTCACACCTTCACGCATAACGCGAAATGAATCATCTACCAGTATTCAGCGTGACAGTACGCAGCGCGATACTGTCAGCAATGATTCCAGCGCGATCGTACGCTCGTTTATGGCGCACCATCAGGGCATGAGCTTATTGTCGCTAGCCTACGTATTGTTAGACCGACCGATGCAGCAACGTTTTGAATCTGACCTCTCGTTTCAAGCAACCTTATTACTATTGCAAGAACGTATTCCGAAAAATACTCTTTTGCAAAACCGCAGTGTCGAAGAGTCTGAAGGAGCTGCCTTTCTGGATGCTCCAGAAACTTCCGTGCATACGCCGATGGGTGCAGCTACACCTACTCCGGAAGTTCAGCTGCTTTCAAACGGCCGCTATCAAGTCATGGTTACCAATGCCGGTGGCGGTTATAGCCGATGGAAAGACTTAGCAGTAACGCGTTGGCGCGAAGACAGCACCTGCGACAACTGGGGTACGTTTATTTATGTACGCGATATCACTAGCGGAGAATTCTGGTCTGCTGCACATCAGCCAACTTTGAAACGCGCACAAACCTATGAGGCAATGTTTTCTGAAGGACGTGCAGAATTTAGGCGTCGCGATCATGACATCGAAACCTATTCCGAAATCGTAGTGTCGCCCGAAGACGATATTGAAATACGAAGACTACGTGTTACTAACCGCTCCAGTACTCGACGGACGATAGAAATTACCAGCTATGCAGAAGTCGTCTTGGCAGCCCCGGCAGCGGACATAACGCAGCCTTCGTTTGGAAACCTGTTTGTCCAGACGGAAATAATTGGTGATCGCCGTGCAATTTTAGCAACGCGTCGACCGCGTTCTGCCGATGAGCAGACGCCGTGGATGTTTCATTTGCTGGCCGTTAACGATACTGATATTTTTAATGTGTCTTATGAAACTGATCGCATGCAGTTTATTGGTCGCGGTAATACATTAGCCGCGCCTCATGCGATGAGCGACAGTATCAATGCACTGTCGGGCAGTGAAGGTTCGGTGCTTGATCCAATCGTCTCCATTCGTTGCCGCATGACACTCGAACCCGAGCAGTCGGCTACGATTGATTTTGTCTCCGGCGCTAGCGAGAACCGCGATAGCTGTATTGCGTTGGTCAATAAATACCAGGATCGGCATTTGGCTGATCGGGTTTTCGATCTCGCCTGGACGCATAGTGGCGTGATCCTGCGGCAAATTAATGCGAGCGAATTAGATGCACAACTTTATCGGCGCCTTGCTGGCTCGGTAATTTATGCAAATGCATCGCTACGCGCCGAGGCCGGCGTGTTGATTCAAAACCGCCGTGGCCAATCGGGCTTATGGGGTTATGCCATTTCCGGTGATCTGCCTATCGTACTTTTGAAAATTGCCGACACCGCCAACATCGATCTTGCACGTCAAATAATACAATGCCACACCTACTGGCGCTTAAAAGGACTCAGTGTCGATTTGGTCATTTGGAATGAAGACCATGTGGGTTATCGACAACAGTTGCAAGATCAGATCATGGGAATGATAGCTACGGGCAGCGAAGCCCAGACGATTGATCGACCAGGCGGTATTTTCGTACGTTCTTTTGAACAAATTTCAAATGAAGACCGAATTCTATTGCAAGCCGTGTCGCGGGTGATTGTGTCTGATCGTCGGGGAACACTGGCCGAACAGTTCAACCGGCGTGGGCTTAACGACAAACGCGTGGCACGTCTGAGCCCGACCCGAACTCATCGTCCAGAGCCCGCAGCTGAGCTCGATGCACCACCTGATGATCTTATTCTTGGCAATCATTTAGGCGGCTTTAGTGCCGATGGTAGCGAATATGTGATCACCACAGCTCAAGGTCACAAGACGCCACTGCCTTGGGTGAATGTATTGGCAAACCCACATTTTGGTACGGTCATTACCGAAAGTGGATTGGCTTACACCTGGAATGAAAATGCCCATGAATTTCGTCTCACTCCATGGAGTGATGATCCCGTTGGCGCTTCGGGTGGTGAAGCGATTTATTTACGCGATGAAGAAAGCGGACATTTTTGGTCAGCAACGCCGCAGCCTTGTGGTGGCGCCATGCCCTATGTGACTCGACATGGATTCGGTTACAGCGTGTTTGAACACACCTCTGGCGGCATCCACTCCGAGTTATGGGTCTTTGTGGATTTGGAAGCAGCGGTAAAGTTTTCCACATTAAAAATACGTAATGGTTCCGGCCGTGCACGAAAACTTTCAGCCACTGGTTATGTCGAGTGGGTGCTCGGTGATTTGCGACCGAAAACGGCGATGCATGTGGTGACCGAAATTGATGCTGCAAGTGGTGCACTATTTGCTCGGAATTCCTACAACAGCGAATTTCCGAATCGCGTGGCTTTTTTTGATGTGGATGATATTTCTCGCACCTTAACCGGCGACCGTACCGAGTTTCTCGGTCGCAATGGTTCGCTAAAACAGCCTGATGCGATGACCAGATCACGTCTTTCCGGACGCCTGGGTGCGGGCCTTGATCCGTGCGGTGCGATCCAGGTTCCATTTGAATTGGCCGATGGTGAAGAACGTCAAATTATCTTCCGCCTTGGTGCTGGCCGTGACGTAACCCAGGTTCGTGAGCTAGCACAAAAGCTACGTAAGCCAGGGGCTGCACGTGCATCATTTGAAAAAATACAAAAACATTGGCAAACCACGCTACAAACAGTGCAAGTGAAAACACCGGAACCATCACTGGATGTATTGGCAAACGGTTGGCTGCTTTATCAAGCACTGGCGTGTCGTGTTTGGGCACGTAGCGGCTTTTATCAATCTGGCGGTGCGTTCGGATTTCGCGACCAATTGCAAGATGCAATGGCATTAGTTCATGCACAGCCAAGTTTGGTACGCGAACATTTGTTGCGTTGCGCGGAGCATCAATATCCAGAAGGCGATGTACAACATTGGTGGCATCCACCGGCAGGACGCGGCGTGCGTACACGTTGTTCAGATGATTATTTATGGCTGCCATTAGCGACTTGTCGCTATGTTTTAAGTACGGGTGACACAACCGTGCTCGATGAAAAAAGCCACTTTCTAAGCGGACGCATGCTGAATGCCGACGAAGAATCTTATTACGATTTGCCGGGTCGTTCATCGGAAACTGCCAGCCTTTACGAACATTGCATACGCGCTATCGAACATGGTTTGCGCTTTGGCGAACACGGTCTGCCGTTAATGGGTTCCGGTGACTGGAACGACGGCATGAATTTGGTCGGAATTCACGGTAAAGGCGAAAGTGTCTGGCTGGGATTCTTCATGATCGAAGTGTTGTCGTCATTTGCAGATTTGGCCGATAGACGCAATGACGAAATTTTCGCAGTGCGTTATCGCAACGAAGTAAGAAAATTAAAACAAAATATCGAAGCCCATGCCTGGGACGGAGAGTGGTATCGCCGGGCATATTTTGATGACGGCACACCGTTGGGTTCTAAGCTTAATTCAGAATGTACCATCGATTCTATTTCGCAAAGTTGGTCCGTGTTATCAGGCGCTGGCGATGCAGAACATTCACGGATTGCCATGAACTCGCTCGATAAATATTTGGTTCGGCGCGATACCGGTTTAGTGCAATTACTCGATCCGCCGTTCGACAAATCGCCGATGAACCCCGGCTACATTAAAGGCTATGTCCCTGGTGTACGCGAAAATGGAGGCCAATATACGCATGCAGCCATCTGGGCGACAATGGCCTTTGCGAAAATGGGCAATAGCGAAAAAGCCTGGGAATTACTGAAATTAATTAATCCGGTGAACCATGGCTTGAGCGCAGAATCCATCGCCACTTACAAAACCGAACCCTATGTGGTGGCAGCCGATGTTTATGCCAAAGCGCCACACACCGGGCGCGGCGGTTGGACCTGGTACACCGGCTCGGCCAGTTGGTTGTACCGATTGATGCTCGAATCATTGCTCGGATTAAATCGGCAAGGCAATGCGCTTAGTTTTACACCGTGTATTCCCGAAACCTGGCCCTCGTATTCGATGAGTTATCGCTTTGGCGCAACTACCTATCAAATAACCCTTGTACAAACTCTTTTTGACGATGCCGAAACACCAGCCCATATGACGGTTACCGTCGATGACATCAAGCAAAACGATAATGTGATTACATTAATCGACGATCAACAGGAACATCACGTGGTAGTTAATATTTATCGAATTCGTAAGCACACGGAGAGTATTTTTTAATGACTGCAATCCATTCAGATGCTCTGGTTTTTTTTGGTGCCACCGGCGACCTGGCCTTCAAGAAGATATTTCCTGCGCTACAGGCAATGATTAAACGCGGTGAATTGAATATGCCTGTGATCGGTATGGCGCGAGCCGGTTGGACCCTGGACAAACTGCGCGAACGTGCGCATGACAGCTTGAAACAAAATGGCGGCGTGGACGCGGATGCATTTGCGAAACTCTCTGCCCAACTGCAATACGTTGACGGTGATTACCAGGACCCGGTGACTTACACGCGACTGAAAAAAGAATTGGGCAATGCGACTCACCCCTTGCACTACCTTGCCATTCCGCCCAGTCTATTTGCACCTGTTGTGCAAGGCTTGGACAGCAGTGGCTGTGCAAAAGATGCACGAGTCGTGGTGGAAAAACCCTTTGGCCGCGACCTGGCTTCAGCACAGGCACTGAACAAGACGTTGCATCAAGTCTTCAATGAAGAATCAGTATTTCGGATTGATCATTACCTCGGTAAAGAAGCAGTGCAAAATCTGCTTTACTTTCGTTTTGCCAATGCCTTTCTTGAGCCGATCTGGAACCGGCACTATGTCGACAATGTTCAGATCACCATGGCCGAGAGTTTCGGGGTGCAGGGGCGCGGTGCATTTTTTGAAGAAGTTGGCACTATCCGTGATGTTGTACAAAATCATTTACTGCAAGTTATTGCACTATTGGCAATGGATGCTCCCATCGGACGCGATGCAGAGTCCATGCGTGCCGAAAAATTACGATTATTCCGCGCGATGCGGCCGTTGAATCCTGACGAAGTGGTACGGGCGCAGTTTCGTGGCTACCGGGATGAGGCCGGTGTAGCAGCGGATTCACAAGTCGAAACCTTCGCTGCATTGCGCCTGCATATTGATACCTGGCGCTGGGCCGGGGTGCCATTTTATATTCGCGCCGGAAAATCTTTGCCGATCACTGCTACCGAAGTATTGGTAAAACTAAAAAGTGCGCCAATGGCGATTTTCGATGATATTAGTCCAGCTACTTCAAATTATTTTCGCTTTAGGCTAAGTCCGGAAGTTATTATTTCTGCCGGCGCACGCGTCAAACAACATGGCATTGAAATGCACGGTGAGCCGGTCGAGTTAATCGCACGCCACCAGGCTAAAAGTGAAACCCTGCCCTACGAACGCTTACTGCGTGATGCGATCCAAGGCGACCCGACGCTATTCACTCGCGACGATAGTGTTGAAGCCGCTTGGCGGGTTATTGATCCGGTATTGGCCACCCCATTGACCAATATTAGCCAATACATGCCCGGCAGCTGGGGGCCAGAGTCAGCTATGAATATTGTTGAAGACAACGATGCGTGGCACGACCCACAACCAGAAAAAATACCGTTATGCTGAGCTCAATGCCGGTAGTATTTTTATTCGATGTCGACAATACCTTGCTCGACAACGATCACTTCGCTGCTGATCTTACTGCACACCTCGATGCTGCCTTTGGCAAACCGGAACGCGAACGGTACTGGGCAATTTATGGCGAGCTGCGGCAGACACTTGGCTATGCCGATTACCTGGCGACGCTGCAAAGTTTTCGCAAAGAAAGCATCAAAGATAAACAGTCTGCGCTGTTGCATATGTCGTCATTTTTGCTTGACTATCCCTTCAATGAGCGACTTTATCCAAACGCGCTAGCGGCTATCGAACACCTTGGTTTGATGGGCACTGCCGCCATATTATCGGACGGCGATATGGTGTTCCAGCCCCGCAAAGTTCAGCGTTCCGGTTTATGGGATGCATTCGCGGGGCGAGTGCTGATCACCTTGCACAAAGAGCAGAATCTTGCGGAAATGCAAAAGCGGTTTCCGGCATCACATTACGTGATGATCGACGATAAACCAAAATTACTTGCCGCAATGAAAAATTTATTGGGTAAGAAATTAACGACCGTGTTTGTTCGACAAGGCCATTACGCACTTGAATCATTCGCAACACCCATTACGCCTGCACCAGACCTTAGCGTCGAGTGCATTGGTGATCTACTCACTTTACAACTGTCGCACTTCATTCCGGCAGCTCGGGAGCAATAATGAAACCGACTGAACAACTACAAAATCTGGGTCAAAGTATTTGGCTCGATAATATTTCCCGTGAATTGATAGATAACGGCAATTTGCGACGCTATATCGAAACTTTTTCGGTAACCGGCTTGACATCGAATCCATCTATTTTTGACGCCGCCATTGGCACTGGCTATGTTTATGATGCTGGAATAAAGGAAAAAGTTGACGCGGGCAAATCCGGAGAACAACTCTTCATTGAATTAGCACTGGAAGACCTCCGTCGCGCTGCGGATTTATTTCGAGCAATTTTTGTCAGTTCCGACGGCATAGATGGTTGGGTGTCGATGGAAGTATCACCCTTGCTCGCCGGTGATAGCGACGCCAGCATTAAAGCGGCGCGGCAAATTTATCAGCAAGCCGATCGTGCGAATCTGTTTGTCAAAATTCCCGGCACGCCCGAAGGGGTTGTTGCCATTGAAGAATTAATCTTTGCCGGTATTCCTATTAACGTCACGCTGTTGTTTTCTCGCGAGCAGTATCTCGCTGCAGCCGATGCTTACATGCGCGGGATTGAACGTCGAATAGCTGCCGGACTAGACCCACGCATTGCTTCGGTGGCCTCGCTATTTATTAGCCGCTGGGACACAGCAACCAACGACAAAGTACCCACGCAATTGCGCAACCAGCTTGGCATCGCCATTGGTCAACAGACTTACCACGCCTTTTGCGAATTACTCACATCGGAGCGCTGGCAAAAACTCGCTGCCGCCGGTGCGCGTCCGCAAAGATTATTGTGGGCAAGCACCGGCACCAAAGACCCGGCTGTTTCTGACAATTTATATGTAGAAGCCTTAGCGGCACCAAACACCGTCAACACCATGCCGGAAAAAACGCTGCATGCGTTTGCTGACCATGGCTCGCTCAAAAAATCGATGGACAACGACGGTGGCGATACCGAAAACCTGCTGATTATATTTGCAAAGCTGGGTATAGATATTGAAGCACTTGCCATTCAATTACAGCACGATGGTGCTCAAGCGTTTGTAAAGTCCTGGCAACAATTGCTGCAGCGTATTGCAGACAAAAGTACCGCACTCAGCGGCAAGAACAATACGAATGAAGAACTAAAACAATGAACAGCAGAATAAACCCTCTTGCCGGAAAGCCGGCGCCATCGTCAGTGCTGGTCGATGTGCCCAAGTTGCTGGCTGCTTACATCAATTTGCAACCCAATCCCATGATGTCGGCACAGCGTGTCAGCTTTGGCACGTCAGGTCATCGCGGCAGTTCGTTTGATCGTAGTTTCAACGAATGGCATGTGCTCGCAATCACGCAAGCTATTTGTGATTACCGTAATTCAAAAAATATTAGTGGCCCGCTGTTTCTTGGCATTGATACCCACGCCTTATCAAGACCGGCGTTTGAAACGGCACTGGAAGTATTGGCCGCCAACAGTATCGAAACCTTGATTGCAGCCAATGACGAATACACCCCTACCCCTGCAATTTCGCATGCCATCCTGTCCTACAATCATGGCCGAACAACGGGCTTAAGCGATGGCATTGTTATTACGCCATCGCATAATCCACCTGAAAGTGGCGGCTTCAAATACAACTCGCCCAACGGTGGTCCTGCCGACACCACAGTAACGAACTGGATTGAAAAACGTGCGAATACATTGCTTGAAGCCGGACTCAAGGATATTCGCCGAATACCGTTCGCGCAGGCTCGCCGTGCAAGTACCACACGCGTACACGATTTTCTAAACGCTTATGTTGCCGACTTAGACAAAGTTCTCAATTTCGATATTATTCGCAGCTCCGGTCTTCACATGGGTGTTGATCCGCTCGGCGGCGCAGGCGTGCACTACTGGGCGCGAATCGCCGAGCATTATCAACTCAAGCTCAGCGTGGTTAGTGAAGAGATTGACCCGACATTTGCGTTTATGAGTCTGGATTGGGATGGCCGTATTCGCATGGACCCATCGTCAACGTATGCGATGCAAAGGCTAATTGGCTTGAAAGATAAATTCGATATCTGCTTTGCCTGCGACACCGATCATGACCGCCATGGCATTGTGACACCCAGCGTCGGCTTGCTGCCCTCCAATCATTTTCTAGCGGTTGCGATTGATTATTTATGTCGTAATCGTCCACGCTGGAGCCAACAAAAAGCCGTAGGAAAAACGCTAGTAAGCAGCTCGCTCATTGATCGCGTGGCTGCAAGCCTAGACCGAAAACTATATGAAGTACCCGTGGGGTTCAAATGGTTTGTCGATGGTTTGTTTGATGGCTCGCTGGGGTTCGCTGGCGAAGAAAGCGCCGGCGCAACTTTCAGTTGTCTTGATGGAACTGTTTGGACAACCGACAAAGATGGCATTGCTGCCGCTTTATTATCTGCGGAAATTTCTGCGCGCTGCGGACGTGATGCCGGTGAGCTGTATCGCGACCTGGGTCGCAAATTAGGTGAACCGATTACTGATCGCATCGAAGCGCATGCCACTGCGGAACAAAAAGGCAAACTGGCAAAATTATCGCCACAACAAGTGCAAAGCACCCATTTGGCGGGCGAAAAAATTCAAAGCGTGCTAGACCGTGCGCCTGCCAATAACGCCGCAATCGGTGGCATAAAAGTTATTACTGCCAATGGCTGGTTTGCTGCACGACCTTCCGGTACGGAAGACATCTATAAAATCTATGCCGAAAGTTTTCGCAACGAGGAGCACCTGCGCGACATCTTGTCCGATGCTCAGAATATTGTCGATGAAGCATTGCGTACGCCATGAATGAACTGACAAACAAACCAATCAACACTACGGTTAGCGCATTGAGCCACGTCCAGACTTTAGTGCTTGTAGCAGCGACGGCTATCGGCATTTATCTTTGCTATCGCATGGCGGCACCCTTTTTACCTGCGCTTGTCAGCGCCTTGGCACTGGCCGTTTTATTCACGCCTATGCAACATTGGTTTGAATCAAAATTAAAACGCCCCAGCCTGGCGGCATTGATTTCGATATTACTGATTGGCGTCATTGTGGTTGTGCCAGCGGTTTTAGTGGTGCAATCATTAGTGAAGCAGGCTGCTAAAGGCGCCGAACTTATCGAAACCAAAGTCTCATTGGGCGAGTGGCGCCGCTCGCTTGAAGCGCAACCACGTATCGCCCCTATTCTAGTGAAGGTGGAGCAACAGCTTGATTTGCCGACAACCGTGAAAGATCTAACCACGTGGTTAAGCCTCACCGCAGGATCGATCGTCAAAGGTTCGGTATTTCAGATAATCGGGGTGGTTCTAACCTTCTATTTGCTTTTCTTTTTCTTGCGCGATGGTCGAGCAGCGCTTGAGTCAATTCGATCCTTGTCACCGCTATCAAAAACAGAAATGAGCCAAATGTTTAGCCGTGTTCACGATACTATTTTTGCCACTATTTACGGCACGCTGGCGGTATCTGCTGTGCAGGGAGTTTTGGGCGGATTGATGTTCTGGGCTTTAGGGCTGTCGGCACCCTTGTTGTGGGGAGTGGTGATGGCTTTGTTGGCAGTGGTGCCAGTCTTGGGTGCGTTTATTGTTTGGGTTCCTGCGGTTGCATTTTTGGCCTTGGAAGGAAGCTGGGGCAAAGCTCTCATTCTTGTCATATGGGGCGTCCTAGTCGTTGGCACCGTCGACAATTTGTTACGCCCAATTATGGTTGGCAATCGACTCAAGCTGCATACTGTGCTCGCCTTTTTATCTGTGGTTGGCGGCATCATTCTATTTGGAGCATCGGGCCTGATTCTTGGCCCGGTCATACTCACGATCACCATGGTGTTGCTCGAAATTTGGACCGTGCGAAGTACCACTAATGCGATAACTCAAATCAAATTTGATTGATTACGTGTATCAGTCACTCCATAACAGCTAGCAGAATGTTGTTAATTACTCTGCACTTTCTCAGTTAGAAGTCGCGATTCAATCAGCACATCCACCCCGGTTGCGGGTCGAATAGCCGCTGCGGGAAGATCAGCACCTGCTCGCCATCTTGTCACCGCATCGCGTTTAGTTTCACCTTCGATAAGGAACAAAACTTCGCGAGTTCTATTTAAGCGCTGTGCACTCAAAGTAACTCGCTGTGCGGCTAACTTTGGTGCATCGAATACTGCGAGGGCATTCGGTGAGCTTGCGGCCAGCCCCCAATAGTGGCCGGGAAACAAACTAGCCGTATGGCCGTCCTCGCCAAGGCCAAGTAATACAAGATCAAAATCAGCAACACTGTGCAATGTTTCTGC
>JAYUUM010000123.1:0-3870 GCA_043754555.1 Arenimonas sp.
TGTAACCGTAAGTTTGCCTTTGTTGGCAAACACATCGTCGATAGGTAAATTACCACAATCTTGGTCAGCGCTCAGTCGGAATAATTTGACCGCCATGCAGGTTTTTACGCGCTCGGTGGTATCGGGTCCGCCGAGAGCGGGTTCCAATAATTCGAGTGGCGCTTGGTAGGCGCTGAAGGTTTCGTCCCAGACTTCAACAACCACCGCATCGCGGGTTCCGGCTGCAATAGTGGCGATGCTTGCTTGCGGTGATTGCAAAGGCGGGCCGAAATATTCGGCATGCAGGGGAACTGCGCCATCGTAATGAAGATGCACGCCATCTACCCAGGCCCGGCCTGGCTGCAACAGCACATCAACACCCGTGACGGTGGTTGTAGCAGAGAGAATTTTCAATCCGTCAGGCGCTGCCACGTGAACGGCGACCAAGCCATCACCAATTACATCTTGCCCAACAGTTTCGCGCCAGAGCGTTTGAATTTGTGTTGATGCATTCCAGTCCTGGTCCAACAGCACACGGCCTTGTTGGTGTAATACACCGCTGAAATTGTCGGTGGGCTTGAGGCCCCACTTCGAAAAGTCGCCTTTCATGCTGTTCTCCTTACGTGACTGCTATCAACACCGGACGAATTCCGACCGGCATGTATTCGCGAAAACGGATTTGAATGTTTTTCCATTTGTGACTATTGAGTAAAAAACCAAAAGCACCCATTTCATCGTCGTTCGGGCCTTGCTCAAGAATGCGTATGTCGCTGTCGCGGGTTATTTGCGCATAACCGGGTCGGCCAAAGCTTTGTGCCACAAAATGCAAGTCCGATTGGCTCTGATGCAAACAAGCGTGGTTCGATGGCAAGCGATTATTGGCATTAGCAAACCAGCTGTTTTTAATGCAGCCACTTTGGTTGTCTAATACTTGAAGTGCATGCACCCAGATACCACCTTTGCCGGAAGCAGATGTCACGCGCATGCGGCCAAAGCAGGTAAGACCATTGATAGTCAGTGCAGGGCCCCAAGTTAATTCTGCATTGCCGGTGGCCGCGCCTACCGCCAAGGCCGGTGCTGCGGTTTCAAGCGCACCGCCGGCATCGACGATGCTATTGATAATGTTCAACGAATAATCATCATCGATAGCCAATGGTCCGCTGATAGTATTTTCCAAAACAATTTCAGGCGATTGATCAAAGGCCAATATCTCGCCGGGCAAGACAAAGCCATTGGTATTGTTTAAACGCATCGACGGCAAAATGGCCGTGCGACTATTATTGAGTGCGACGTAACCACCGGGATCAAGCGTACAGTCTTGAATATGTAATTGATTTAACGCAGCGCGTGCAATCAGTGGCGTATTGGCCGGAAAGACTGTTTTGTTGCGCGTTAGATAAAGGCCTTCCAGGCGCACCATTAATGAATCCATTACTGCTGGTGCACCGGCGCTCAACACATCGTGCGGACGAAACGCCAAGGGTTGTTTCAATCGAATAATAGGGCGTTCGCCATCGGCGGCACGAATCCACAGCGAACGATTCAATCGTAGGGTTTGCAAGCCAAGTTCATTGCTTGTGCCTGCAATCACGCTTAAATCCACTTCATGCACCAAGCTGTCTTTAATCTCGATAATTAAAGGCTGTGCCCGTGTTTGTAAATTGGCTAATGCGTTTTGTAATGTGTTGGCAGGCGTATTAACGGTGTCGATGCTTACAATAATCGGCAGCACTTCCAACCATGTAGCAGGTGTGGCTTGACGTGGTATTGGCTGCGCGCCCACCGGTCCTTGAAATGCATGCGTTGGTGAAATGTATAAGCCATTGACGATGGCATCGGCTTCCGTTGCTTGCGCTGCGCCCATTGCGCCAAACACTACGCGACCACGATCGGGATCAATCGCAATTTCATGCGCGCGTAATGGCGGCTGCAGTCCGGTTTCCCAAGCGCAGAGATTGGCGCCACGGAATCTCCAGGGTGTTGCTGGTGTAAACGGAGCTTGCGGTACTTGCAAACTCAAGCCAAGCGTATTCATGCGAGGCGGGACTGTGCCTGCGGGGTAGGTTGCAATTTCGACATAATGCTCAGGCCGACCGGCCGGGGTGTCATGGCTTAAGCGGGCAGGCGGCATAGGCCCGGGTATGGCATCGGGCGAGCTGATATTTGGTGGCTCGTCATCGGCATGAAAACGATGCGTATTGAATAACACCATCGGTTCCGATTGCGGATGTAGTTCAACGCGCACAGCGAAGTTTGCTTCCGCTGCCGATGCCGGTGCCAGTATGATCGGCGAAAAAATTTGACCCGGACGAGTACGAGCAACTGTATACGCACGAAGTCGCCACAAAAAAATTCCAAGATTGGGCAAGTTGTATAAACCACGCCATCCCTTTGCAGGTTTTATATCGGCAAGATGTGCAAACGGATCAAACGGGCCGTTCAATAAGCTAAGTAAAGCTGGGTCACGTAAATTGACGGTGCCGCCACGTTTTGCATCGCCCAGAAAATGACTGGCAGTGAGTGGGGGTGCGCCACCGATATCGGGTCGTTGATGATTAATATGCTGGTTCCAGACCAAGCGATCACGCATCTCGACGGTATGTGCGGCCCAGCCCGACAAGGCATAAGCCAAAGACTCGATTGCACCTAATGTGCCTTTGCGACGACGATGGTTAATGGTCCGTGCAACATCGGCACGCAGGGTCCAGGGGTCACCGGAAAGATGCGAGCTTCCAAGCAAATCGGCGATGTAGGGCACGACCCAATCGTCGCAACTTTCGATAAAGGCATCGCGCCCCAATGCCTCGATGTTGTCGCGCAAAGCACTATGCACGTTTTCAAACAAATCAACGTAGGCGGCGAGTTGTCCTTGCGGCAGTTGTTCGGCATCGCGGATGCGATAAATTTCTGGCAGACGTTCATACATGGCGAGACGATTCATGTCGGGCACTCCGCTTGTATTTGCGCTGAAACAAAGCCCAGCACGAGATGGCGCGTGTGTAAGGCCAGCAAGCAATTAGTCGGGCAAGACAACTGCGGCGATGGAATTGAATTAATACTGGGTAAAGGAATCAACGTGGGGTCGGTGTGCAGCAATGAAGCCAGCGCAAAAGTTTTTGCACTGCGTAAATGAACCCATTTGACTCCAGGGACATTCTGGAGTGCAGCGATAATTTCCGAGGTGTGTACCGATTGGTGAAAATCGCGTCGGTTCAAACCAAATAAACCGGCTTTGCCGTCGATGCCATTGGCTTCATCGCCTTGCACACCGATAGCCAATTTTATTTCGCGCTGAATATCTTCGACTAAACGTGAAGGGTCGTAGCCGACTAGCGCGTCAACATGGACAAATTGTTTACGCCCATTGATCACCATAAAGGCATGGCGTGCCGGGCCACGACAACGATTAAAGCCACGCAAAGCATCACGTATTTGATCAAGATCCGTTGTCGAGCCGCTTTGTGTCAGCACGGTGAGTGATATCAGCGGGGTGCCTTCCGGTGCTGCCCACATGGCATTGGCTTTGAGCACGTTTGGCAACATGCGGGTTTCGGCTTCGTAGTCGGCAATACTGACCAAGCGACCAAGGCTTTGCAGTTTTGCCGGCGCCGCGATGCGTGCATTGTCCGATGACTCTGCATCGGCACCGGTGCTGACATCGACCGGCAAATGCACTTTATCAAGCCCGGTTAATTTTCCGGTGGCCGTTGGCTTGCTACCTACTTTTAGTGTGCCATGTGCACCAATACCAATACGATAAGCAGCTTCAACATTATTGCGGCCGGTCGATAAACGTGCGCCGGTTTTACCGTCGCCAAATTGCACAACACTATTGCCATCGCTGTCTTCGCGAACAATATAAACCTGACATTTTGGTCCTGCGTTGAATAA
>JAYUUM010000124.1:0-3836 GCA_043754555.1 Arenimonas sp.
CAGTTGTTCTACAACGATCTTTTTGACGCGTTCTTCGATGGTGCTCATGGATTGGTTCTCCTCCCGGAGTAAATTATTCGGGCGCAAACTTTAAGCTGACTCCAACGGGCGCCTGTCGCGCTGGCATCATAATGCAGTGGTCGGCATTTTATCCTAATTTCACAGCCTGCAAATGTTAAAAAACAGTTTTGGCCGGTTTCATGCCGTAAAAAGCCGGGAATTTACTCACGCCATATACATACCGCCGTTCACATGTAGCGTTTGACCGGTGATATAAGCCGCCGCGGGGCTCGCAAGAAAGGCAACTGCGTCGGCAATATCCTGTGGCGCGCCAAAACGACCGAGTGCAATTTGTCCCATCATGATTTCTTTTTGCGCTTGGGGCATAGATTGCGTCATATCGGTTTCGATAAAACCCGGCGCAATAACATTGACGGTAATCCCGCGCGAACCGACTTCTTTTGCCAGAGATTTACTAAAACCAATAATGCCGGCCTTGGCCGCTGCGTAATTGGATTGACCCGCATTGCCGGTCACACCAATCACCGAGGCTATGTTGATAATGCGGCCTTTGCGGGCTTTCATCATTGAACGCATGACTGCTTTGCTGGTACGAAAAACAGATGACAAATTGGTGTCGAGAATTGCTGACCAATCATCATCTTTCATACGCATCAAAAGTTGATCGCGGGTGATGCCGGCATTATTAACTAGAATCGAAATAGTTCCGAATTCGGCCGTGATTGCATCGATTAATGCCTCTACCGCTGCACCGTCAGTCACATTCAATACTTTGCCAACGCCACCCATAGCCGCCATACGCTCACCAATGGCCGCGGCACCTGATTCAGTCGTCGCAGTACCGATCACTTTTGCGCCTTGCGCTGCCAGTGTGTCGGCAATCGCTGCGCCAATGCCACGACTTGCGCCAGTGACTAAAACAACTTCGCCTTGCAATGAATGATGATGGGTCATGAGTATCCTTCTTTTTAACTCCCCTCTCCCATGGGGAGAGGGGCTGGGGGAGAGGGCGAAATTACGCCAGATCAGTCAACGCAGCCGACAGGTCTGCACTGTTACCAATCGCACTTGCATCCATTGTTTTATCGATACGCTTGATCAAACCTGACAATACTTTACCGGGCCCGCATTCAACTATTTGCGTTGCACCATTGGCTGCAAGTTGCTGGACACATTCGGTCCAGCGTACCGGTGAATACAATTGACGCACGAGTGCATCTTGAATGGCTTCAATATTTACATGTGACAGCACATCGGCATTTTGAATCACACTGCGATCGGGCATTGACCATGCCAGTGTTTTCATAAATTCGCCAAGCTGGGCCGCGGCATCGCGCATTAATGGTGTATGTGATGGAACACTCATGGCCACACGAATCACTTTGCGTACGCCACGTTCGTTCAATACCGTGGTAGCGCGTTCAAGTGCGGTGGCATGTCCACCGATGACAATTTGGCCGGGCGAATTATAGTTACAAGGAACAATACATGAATCGGGCGTTGAAACTTCTTTGCAAATATCTTCCACCAAACTATCTTCTGCGCCCAGCACGGCGGCCATCGCACCAATGCCAGCGGGTACTGCAGCTTGCATTAAACGACCACGCTCACGTACCAATTTAGCGCCATCATGCAAAGACAACGAACCTGACGCTACCAAAGCGGCATACTCGCCCAAACTATGTCCCGAAAGCTGTGCAGGCTGTACATCACTATGCGCTTGCCACACGCGCCATACGGCGACGCTGGCGGCCAGCAATGCAGGCTGGGTGTTTTCGGTTTGATTTAATTTTTCCTCGGGGCCATTTTGCGACAAAGCCCATAAATCCAGACCAGCTCCTTCGGAGGCTTCATTAAATGCCTGCTGCACTTCCGGGTGCGCAGCCGCCAACTCGGCGAGCATGCCAACACTTTGGGAACCTTGTCCTGGAAATACAAATGCTAGATTGGCTTTCATGATGTTTGGCTTAAACGAAAGTCGCCATGATATAGCTCAAAGCAGTCTTTCGTCTGTACCAAGGCGTAGGGTTTGAGATTTACACTTATTGATACGTAGGGTGGGCATCGCCCACCATCCAGCAGATCACGATAAGTTTTGAAAAGGTGGGCGGTGCCCACTCTACGATGTATTGGAATTTTCGTTTTGATCAAACCCCGGGGCAGATAAAGCTATGACCCGGGCTACATCAATAACGCAACAGTGCCGAACCCCAGGTGAAACCGCCGCCGAAGGCTTCGAGCAAAACTAATTGTCCGCGTTTTATGCGGCCTGATCTTACAGCAGCATCCAGCGCCAATGGCACCGAACCCGAGGAAGTGTTGCCGTGCTTATCAACGGTAACAATCACACGATCCATCGGCATTTGCAGACGTTTCGCAGTCGCTTCAATGATGCGCAAATTGGCTTGATGCGGAATTAACCAATCGAGTTCGGATTTATCAATTCCATTGGCAAGCAAAGTTTCTTCAACGACCGAATCCAATGCTTTAACGGCATATTTGAACACATCATTACCGGCCATCATTACCCGAACGCCGGCATTGGGTTCATCGAGTTTAAATCCGGCAGAAACGCCAACGGGATTATGAAGAAGATGTTTTTTACTGCCATCGGCGTGCAGATGCGTCGATAAAATACCGGTCTCGGAATCTGCCTTCAGCACTACGGCACCGGCACCATCGCCGAACAGCACGCAGGTTTTACGATCGGTCCAATCGACCATGCGCGTAAGCGTTTCAGAACCCACTACCAAGGCAGTCTTTACCGAACCGCTTTTAATAAATTTATCGGCAATACCGAGTGCAAATACAAAGCCGGAACAGGCGGCATTCACGTCAAACGCAGGAATTCCTAAAGCACCCAGTTTTTCCTGGATCAGGCAGGCGCTTGATGGAAAAATAAAATCCGGTGTCGTCGTGCCCAAAATAATAAGATCTAGATCGGCAGCCGTAACACCAGCGGCTTCCATCGCACGTTGCGCTGCAATGAAGCCCATATGACTGGTAGTTTCACCCTCGGCGGCAATATGACGTTCTTCAATGCCGGTACGTTCGCGGATCCACTGATCATCGGTATCAACCATTTTTTCAAGATCGGCATTCGTCAGAATTTTTTCCGGCAAGTAACTACCGGTGCCTGCGATTCGTGAATAGATAGTCATGCCGCATCCTCAAAAGTTCAAGCTTCCCATACTACTACCATACTATTGGGTATGCTTCGATTTATCCCGTTCGGAATAAAATTTGGAATAGAAAAAAGCGAGTTTTTGATTTGTATTTATAAATCAAAGGCCAAAGCATTGAACTGGCCATGACTAGCGCAGAAATCTCAATAGCAGTCGCCGATCCAGAAATAGACACGGCGGGGCAAGCCCGCCGTGTCTGAACTCATTAGTTGTGAAACTTCATTAAACGCCTTGCGGCATTAATTAATCTTCAACAACTGCCGATTTCGTTTGCAGAACTTTACGTCCGCGATAGAAACCGTCTTTGGTCACATGGTGACGAATGTGGGTTTCACCCGAGGTTTTGTCGATCGACAAAAGCTTGGAGGTGAGCGCGTCGTGCGAACGGCGCATGCCACGGGTCGATGGGGTTCTACGAGATTTTTGTACGGCCATTTCAGTTCTCCAACACTAGCAGCTATCGTTTTAGATCTTTCAACGCGGATAGTGCGGCGAAAGGATTAGGGGTTTCTTCCAATTCTTCAACTTCTTCAGGCCATTCGGCCTCAAGCTCTTGAGAATCAGGGTTAATCGGCACTACAGGTAAAGCAAGAATCAACTCATCTTCGATCAAATCCGCAGGATTCAAAT
>JAYUUM010000125.1:0-3830 GCA_043754555.1 Arenimonas sp.
CGAATGGCTGAATGCCCATGATCCTGTTCAATTAAACGAAGTTGCTATTGATGATTTATTGGGCCGTGAACCGATTAAATTTGATTGGCAAAATATTGGACGTCAGCTGGGTGGTAAATGCGTATTGATTACCGGCGCCGGAGGTTCGATTGGATCTGAATTGGCACGTCAATGCACCCAGGCCCGCGTTCGGAAACTTATTTTGATGGAACGTGCTGAACTGCCCTTGCTGGAAATTTGCGAAGAACTCTCTACACTGGATCCTGGCCTGGAGCTTGTACCCTTGCTGGCCGATTGCGGCGATAAAATAGCGTGTTTGCGAGCTATGCAACACGGCATTCCAGATTATGTCTATCACGCAGCAGCTAACAAACACGTACCATTACTTGAGACGCAATTACGCGAAGGTCTTCGTAATAATGTTCAGGCCACCGCGACCCTTGCCGAAGTTTGTCGTGATTATGGCGCCTTGCACTTTGTTTTAATTTCGACCGATAAAGCGATCCAGCCGATTAATATTCTTGGTGCTACCAAGTTAATGGCAGAGCGGGTGTGCCAGGCCATTTTTACTGATAGTTCTACGCAGTTGAGCATAGTGCGATTTGGTAATGTGCTCGATTCTTCCGGTAGCGTAGTGCCGATGTTTCGCAAACAAATTGCAGCCGGTGGCCCCGTCACGGTAACGCACGAAGAAGTTAGTCGTTACTTCATGACTATTCCGGAAGCGTGTCAGTTAATATTGCAAGCGCTCAGCATGCCGGAACCTTATGCGGTTATTTATACGCTTGATATGGGCAAACCAATTGCTATTAGTGAATTAGCCGTGCAAATGATTCGCCTTGCAGGGAAACGTCCAGGTATCGATATACAAATTGAATTTACTGGTTTACGTGCAGGCGAAAAATTGCATGAAAGTCTGTTTCATCCAGATGAAACCTATACACACACCGAAAACCCGCGTGTGCTTGAAGCAAAGCCGCGCGAAATGGACGTGCTTCGAGTCATGGAGCAGGCTCAACAACTGGCGCAGGCTCTGCGACATGGTGATGACGACGCGCAATTGCTCGCGCTGTTACGTGAAGTGGTTCCTGAGTACACTACTGTTCAATCAAAGATAAATAACTTATGACACAGCGTATTCGTAAAGCGGTATTTCCAGTAGCGGGTTTAGGCACGCGGTTTCTTCCAGCCACTAAAACCGTGCCTAAAGAAATGTTGCCGGTGGTGGATCGTCCGCTTATTCAATATGCCGTCGATGAAGCCATAGAAGCCGGTTGCGACACAATGGTGTTTGTTACCAACCGTTATAAACATGCAGTCGCTGATTATTTCGACAAAGCCTACGAGCTGGAACAAAAACTGGAAAAAGCTGGCAAGTCTGAGCTGCTCGCGTTAATTCGTGATGTATTACCGCGACATGTGCGAGCCGTTTTCGTCACGCAGACCGAAGCTCTCGGTTTAGGGCATGCGGTTTTGTGTGCGAAGCCGGTGATCGGCAATGAGCCGTTTGCTGTGTTGCTTGCCGACGATTTGATCTGGAATAAAGGCCCCGGTGCACTTCGGCAAATGGCCGATTGTGCCGAACGCTAAAACGCGAGCGTGATTGCGGTGCAAGACGTACCGCGAGAACAAACCGGAAGCTATGGCATCGTTGCGACTGAGAGTTTCAATGGCCGGCAAGGCATTATTTCAGCGATCGTAGAAAAACCAAAACCGGAAGTTGCACCGAGTAATTTAGCGGTGGTCGGACGTTATGTATTGAGCGGTCGCATTTTTGCACTGCTAGAAAAAACCAAACCCGGTGCCGGTGGTGAAATTCAATTAACCGATGCTATCGCCACTTTATTGAAAGAAGAAAAAGCGTTGGCCTATCGATTCGAGGGTCGTCGCTTCGATTGTGGTAGCCGAATTGGCTTGATTGAAGCCACCATTCAATACGCCCTGGATCATGAAGACCTGGCTGATGCAGCCCGCGAGTATATGTTGCAGGCTTTGAAGAAATCATAACTCGTAGGTCGGGCCTAGGCCCGACATCTTTAATTTTTCCGAAAATTTGTGTCGGGCCAGGGCCCGACCTACACTCTGGCAATGACCACTATAAATCCGGTAAATTATTATTCGGCCACCGCAAATTCCTCTTTTGCACGGCCAAGTCTTGCAGCGAACAAGAACGCCAAGATCTGCATTATCGGAGGTGGCTTCGCAGGCATCAACACGGCATTGGGTTTGGCTGAGCGCGGTGTTAAAGATGTCGTACTTTGTGAAGCCAAAAATTTGGCCTTTGGTGCCTCTGGACGAAATGGTGGTTTTGTTTTCGCCGGATTTTCGCGTGGGCCAGAAAGTTTATTGAAAGACTTGGGCCCGCATGCGGCCAAGCAACTTTATCAAGGCACAGTAGAAGCCGTTAATTTAATACGAGCCCGCATTCAACAATATAAAATTGACTGTCAGCACACCGATGCTGGAGTCTATTGGACCAACTGGTTTCGCGATCAACGCGTCTTAAAAGACTTCCAGAAACTCTTAGCAGAAAATTTTGATACCCAATGGGATTTTGTCTCTCAGTCGGAGTTGAGAAAACTTATACATACTGAGCGTTACAAAGGTGCGTTGTATGAAAAAAATGCTCTGCATTTTCATCCGCTGAACTACGCACTGGGAATTGCGGATGCAGCGGAATCCATGGGCGTAAAAATTTATGAAAATACTCCGGTTATACAATTGGCAAAGAACGCAAACGGCTGGTTAGTCAAAACACCCGAAGCTGAAATTGAAGCCGAACAGGTGGTATTGGCTTGTGGTGGTTATCTGGCAAATTTGTATCCGAAAATTGATGCTTCCGTACTACCAATTGCAACCTATGTGATGGTAACCGAGCCACTTCAAGACCGTATGCAAACTATTATGGAAACAAAAGCGGCCATATACGATACCCGTTTCGCCTTTGATTATTACCGACCTTTGCCTGATTCGCGTTTGCTTTGGGGTGGCCGTATTTCAGTTCTTGATCGTTCGCCTGAAGCGGTCAAAAAATTATTGCATCATGATTTGCTGAAAGTATTTCCGCAATTAAAAAACATCAAGATTGAATATGCCTGGTCAGGTTTGATGAGCTATGCCCGCCATGAAATGCCGCAGATTTGCGAAATTGAGAAAGGCCTTTGGTGTGGTCAGGCATTTGGCGGCCATGGTGTAGCGCCGACTACTTTTGCTGGTGAACTCATTGCCGCAGCGGTCGCCGAGGGCGATACCCGCTGGCGAAGCATGGCGTCATATGGCTTGGTATCGGCCATGAAACCGGCTGGCTTTATCGGTGCCCAGCTGACTTACTGGTGGCTGCAAGCGAAAGATAACTGGAAAGACAGAATGGAAGCGTAGGGCGGAACGCCTGCTCTTGGCGATTCCACCGTAGATTACGATAGTGTTTGGTGCATACCGCAAAAAGGCGGGATCCAGCCTGCAACACCACGCCCATTTCATGCTTAAAATTCGTTATGCTCAATAGTCAGTCCGGAGTCCACTATGTATGCCTGCCATGCTTGCCCCTGAACTTAATGAAAATCTGCATTGGCTCAATAGCGATGCACAAACCATTGCAGGTCAACGCGGCCGGATATTGGCATTGGTGTTTTGGAATGCCAGCTCGGTTTACTCGCAAAATTTGATCGATGAGTTAACACGTATTAAAGCCAAGCATCCGCTCGGGCTTGCGGTTTTGGGTATTCATTTACCCAAGTTCGACAAAGAAGTAGACGACCGTGTCGTGATGAAGTCGGTGAATCGACAACGCATTAGTTTTCCGGTCGCCAATGACCGTGGCTGGGTTACCT
>JAYUUM010000126.1:0-3815 GCA_043754555.1 Arenimonas sp.
GGCCGTAAGGCCCGAATGTCTCCAAGCATTCGGGCCTTACGGCCCTCCCACGGTCACAAATAAATAATGAGGTTAATTGTTTTTCTTCAGCCACTTCGCAATCGCCAATCCTGCATCACGCCCATCATGCACTGCCGTCACGACCAAATCGGCACCGCGGACATTGTCGCCACCGGCAAATATTTTCGGTTGACTGGTTTGATATGGCAAACCACCGGAGATCTGAACTCGTCCGCTTTCTTGCAAATTTACACCATGTTGCTCTAACCAGGCTGCCGGGCTGGGTCGAAAACCAAACGCGGTAATCACGATATCGGCAGCTAATATTCTTTCATTACCCGGTGCTGTCGAAAATTCCGTACGCGATTGTGCGTTCGCAGCTGTATTGGTTTCCAGTAGACGCACGCCGGAAACTATATCCGTTCCTTCAATGGCAATCGGTGCGTGATTGAATAAAAACTGTACGCCTTCATCACGTGCATTACCGACTTCGCGTCGGGAACCGGGCATGCTGGCTTCATCTCTTCTATAGACGCAAGTGACGCTGGCGGCGTTCAGGCGAATCGATGTACGCACACAATCCATCGCGGTATCGCCGCCGCCCAGCACAACCACATTTTTTTCTTTGAAGTCTAGCGAAATATCGCTTTGTACATCGCTGGCGAGAATCTGCCGAGCATTGGCAATCAGAAACGGCAGTGCTTCCAAACGACCCGGTATATCTTGCCCCGGCAGTTTTGCATCCACGGCGGTGTAGCAACCGGTGCCTAAAAATACCGCATCGTAATCGGTCAGCAATTTTTCAAATGCAATGTCTTTGCCAATATCGGTACGTAAATAAAAACGTACGCCCATGGCTTCGAGCACCAAGCGCCGCGTCAGCATCACGTGTTTCTCAAGCTTGAAAGGTGGAATGCCGAAAGTCAGCAAACCACCAATTTCTTCGTAGCGATCAAACACGTCGGCTTGAATGCCGGCACGCGCCAAGCGATCAGCGCAGGCCAAGCCCGCCGGACCCGCACCAATGACTGCAACGCGTTTTCCGGTGGCGACGACTTTCGACAAGTCCGGGCGCCAGCCTTGCTTGAAGGCTTCGTCAACGATGTATTTTTCTATCGAACCAATGGTCACCGATTCAAATCCGGTATTGAGTGTGCAAGCACCTTCGCATAGGCGATCCTGCGGACACACACGGCCACACACTTCCGGCAGCGGATTGGTTTCGTGTGCAAGTGTGGCGGCCTCAAACAAACGGTTTTCCTGTACCAGTTTTAACCAGTTTGGAATGTAGTTGTGAACCGGGCACTTCCATTCGCAATATGGGTTGCCGCAATCAAGACAGCGGCCCGCTTGAGCGCCCGCATTGGTGCTGTCAAAGCTGCCGTAAATTTCATCCCAACCATGAATACGCAGTTGTGACGGAATTTCTTTCGGCATCTTGCGCGGCAGTTCGAGGAACTGAAAGTCTTTCTGGCTCATGCGGCTTGCCTCAATGCATCAATCAAGGACTCGAGGCTGGCGGCTTTCGGTTTTACCAACCAGAATTTTCCGATCACATCGCGAAATTCTTCCAGCAATTGTGCGGCCCAGACACTGCCGGTTTCCTGGTGTTGGGCTTGCAATAAAAAACGCAAATGCTGCAAATGACTTTCCATGCCTTCGGGTGACATTCGCAATAAATCAATTAGTTCGAGATTGCAGCGATCAACAAAGTCACGTTCCATATCCAGCACATAGGCAAATCCGCCGGTCATACCGGCACCAAAGTTTTGTCCGGTGCGGCCCAGCACGGCCAACATGCCGCCGGTCATGTATTCGGCGCAATGATCACCAGCGCCTTCGATAACGGCCGTAGCACCGGAATTACGCACCGCAAAACGTTCACCGGCTCGGCCGGCGGCAAATAATTTTCCACCCGTGGCGCCATATAAACAGGTATTACCAAGAATGCTGGCATCGCGGGCGATAAAGCTCGCATTTTTTCCGGGAGCGATAACAATTTTTCCGCCGCACATGCCCTTGCCAACATAATCATTGGCATCGCCCTGCAAATACAAATGCAGACCACCAGCATTCCATGCACCCAGGCTTTGACCGGCAACGCCGGATAGTTTGAGTGTGATCGGCGCTTCACTCATACCCAGATTACCGTGATGTTTTGCAATTTCGCCGGACAGTCGCGCACCAATCGCGCGGTCACGATTGCAGACATCGTAGTGAAAAATGCCGCCGGTCTTGTTGGTGATGGCATGCTGTAAATCCGACAACATTCTTTTCGCCAGTTCTGCGGTATCGCGCGGAGGATTCTGTGCGTCGGTGCAGTAATGACTTTCATCGGAAACAAAACCGCTAGCGGCAAGAATCGGACTTAAATCCAGTTGCCGCTGTTTATCGGTTTGGCCTTCGATAATTTGCAGTAAATCCACACGGCCAATCAAGTCCAGCAAACTCGCCACGCCCAAATTGGCGAGATGCTCACGAACATCCTGGGCAACGAATTTAAAGAAATTCATCGCCATGTCCGGCAGGCCAGTGAAATGCATTTCACGCAAACGCTGGTCTTGAGTGGCAACACCGGTCGCACAATTATTCAGATGACAAATTCGTAAATATTTGCAGCCCAACGCCACCATCGGTGCGGTGCCGAAACCAAAACTTTCCGCGCCAAGTATCGCTGCTTTGATCACGTCGAGTCCGGTTTTCAAACCGCCATCGACTTGTACTCGCACCTTATGCCGCAAATTATTCATGCGCAGTGTTTGCTGTACTTCCGACAAACCTAATTCCCAGGGTGTACCGGCATATTTGATCGATGAAATTGGAGAAGCACCGGTACCGCCGTCATAACCGGAAACCGTAATTAAATCAGCATAAGCTTTCACCACGCCTGCTGCGACGGTACCAATACCGGCATGTGACACCAGCTTTACCGATACCAAGGCATCGGGATTGATTTGTTTCAGATCGAAAATCAATTCAGCCAAATCTTCAATCGAATAAATATCGTGATGTGGCGGGGGCGAGATTAAACCGATGCCTGGTTTGGCATAGCGCAATCGTGCGATCAGTTCGTTGACTTTATGGCCGGGTAACTGGCCGCCTTCGCCGGGTTTTGCACCCTGCGAAATTTTTATCTGCAACACTTCGGCATTGATTAAATATTCCGGCGTGACGCCAAAACGACCGGAAGCAATCTGTTTGATCTTTGACGATTTTTCGGTGTGATTGCGCGCCGGGTCTTCACCGCCTTCACCAGAATTGGATCGCGCGCCCAATCGATTCATCGCGATAGCCAATGCTTCATGCGCTTCCGGCGACAAAGCGCCAAGTGACATGCCGGCCGAATCGAAGCGTTTTAATATAGCTTCGGTAGCTTCAACTTCATTAATGTTGATAGCTTTGCTTGCACGCAGTTTGAGTAAATCACGCAGTGTCGATGCGGGGCGTCCATTCACATGCTGCGCATAGAACTGGTAATCGGCGTAATCGCCAGTACGTACCGACAATTGCAAACTGGCGATCACATCCGGGTTATACATATGGTATTCGCCGTCATGTACGTAGCGCAGCAGGCCGCCGTTTGACAGGCCAATGGAATCATCCCATGCACGTTCATTTAATAGTGCAGCGTCGGCTTGCAACTCGGCAAAACCGGCACCCTGGATGCGCGAAGGTGTACCTTCAAAACAGGTTTTCACGACTTCATCGGCCAGCCCGACAATTTCAAATAATTGTGCGCCGCGATAACTGCCAATGGTGCTGATGCCCATTTTGGAAATAATTTTCAGCAAGCCTTTCTTGATACCGCGTCGATA
>JAYUUM010000127.1:0-11551 GCA_043754555.1 Arenimonas sp.
TAAAATTCGTTAGTCTATCGGCCTACCCCGGAGGACTTATGCGAACTACCCTGCTTGCTCTCGCCTTACTCAGCTCAACCCCACTATTTGCTGCCGATGCCGCTAAAGCCGAACGCATCGAAAGTGGCAATCGCATCAGCGAGAATTTACCCGCAATTCCGACTGAGTTATTGGATCGTTTAAATCAATATCAGAATACCCGCGGCGCAAGTTTTCAAGGCTGGCTGGACAATGGCAGCATGTTGATCACCACGCGCTTTGGTGACACCTCGCAAGTGCACCGCGTTACAAAGCCCATGGGGATGCGGGAACAACTGACGTTCTATCGTGAACCGGTGTCCGGCGCAACCATACAACCATTGAAGAGTGGCAAGGGTTTTCTATTTTCAAAAGACATTGGCGGCAACGAATTTTATCAATTGCACTACTACGATTTGCAATCACGTCAGGTACGCATGTTGACAGACGGCAAGTCACGTAACCAAGGCGGACTCTGGTCACAAGACGGCACACAAATGGCTTACAGCAGTACGCTGCGTAATGGTAAGGACACCGACATCTGGGTGCGCGGACTGAATGGCGTCGCCAAATTGGTGGTTAAGGAAGGAGGCTCCTGGGGTGCGTCGGATTTTTCTGCCGACGGAAAAAAATTGCTTGTTAGCCAATACGTTTCTGCCAATGATTCACGCCCCGGTGAGGTGGATTTAAGCACCGGTAAATTGACCTTATTCCCAATCGATGGCGGCAAGGCAGCTTTCAGTGGCTTTGAATATGCCCGCAACGGTAAGGGCGTATTCTTTGTATCAGATGAAGAATCGGAATTTCAGCATTTGCGTTTTCATGATTTATCCAATAATAAAACCAGCATCATCAGCAAAAACATCCCTTGGGATGTAGAAGGTTTCGCACAAAGCGACGATGGTTCATCGATTGCTTTTGTAACCAACGAAGACGGTATTTCAACGCTGCGTGTGCTGGACACTAAAACCTATGCTGCACGCAAACTGCCAAAACTTCCGATTGGTGTGGTCGGTGGCTTCCAGTTTTCGCCGAACGGCCAACAACTTGCGTTGAGCATTAACACTGCCACCTCGCCGACTGATGTTTATGTTATCAACTTGAAAACAGCGCAACTCACACGCTGGTCGCAAAGCGAAGTCGGCGGTCTGGATTCGAATACCTTTATAACGCCAAGCTTGGTACGTTACAAAAGTTTTGACGGCAAGGAAATTCCGGCTTTTTTATACAAACCTGAAGGCACCGGACCGTTTCCGGTTGTGATCAATATTCACGGTGGTCCGGAAGCTCAATCGTTCCCGACATTTAGCCCCAACATTCAATTCATGTTGCGTGAATTGAAAGTCGCAGTATTAGTACCGAACGTGCGTGGATCCTCCGGCTACGGTAAAAATTATCTGCAGCTCGATAATGGTCTTAAACGTAAAGACTCGGTAAAAGACATTGGTGCCTTGCTTGATTGGATTGCGACCCAACCGAGTTTGGATAAAGACCGTGTCGGCGTCTCCGGCGGTAGCTACGGCGGCTATATGGTGCTGGCGAGCATGGTCGATTACAACGAGCGTATTCGTGCAGGCATTGATGTCGTTGGCATTTCGCATTTCACCACTTTCCTGACCAATACTGAAAGTTATCGCCGTGATTTACGACGCGCAGAGTATGGCGATGAACGTGAACCTGAAATGCGTGCCTTCCATGAAAAAATTGCACCCTTAAATAATGCAAAAAATATCACCCGTCCATTATTTGTAGCGCAGGGTTTCAATGACCCGCGCGTGCCTTACACCGAAGCCGAACAAATGGTGAAAGCTGTGCGTGGCAATGGGGGTGATGTTTGGTATTTAATGTACAAGGACGAAGGCCACGGCTTCGCCAAGAAAGCCAATAACGATTATTTTGGTGCCGCCAGCATGTTGTTTTGGCAGAAGTATTTGCTGGATAAATAAATACTTTGCATAGGTTGTAAGGTGGTCACTGCCCACTTTACAAATAAATAGTCGCCTGATGTCCTTTTACGGGCTCGGCCCACGTTACTCCATTAACAAACGTATTCTCCCTATCACAGGAATTTTGTACATGAAGTATCTGTTAATGCTTATGCTGTTAATCATGCCTCTCGTAGCAGCCGCTGATGCCACGGAGCCTACAAAAGATGAACCCGGCAGCCGTGATCTGCCTCTGCTGAAACGCTACGAAGGCAGCTTCATTGTCAATTATGAACAAAAAGCTTTTGATGTTATTCGATTTCCACTCTCGCCCTTACTTAAGGTTCCGGGCAAGACCGACAGTCAAAATAATGAATTAATACAGGCAAAGAAATCAAAGGTGGTGGAAGGCCGCTATACGCGTCTCATTTATCTGGCGCCTGCAGAGCGCTCCCCACTTGAAGTCATACGCAACTACGTTGATGAATTAAGTGCAATGGGAGGCACCGTTCTTCATGCTTGTACCAGCTTGGCCTGCGGCGGCGATTTGAAGGGCAATGATCATGGTGGCGGCACGCAGGGGTTGCTGGAAAAGCTTTATCCCCATGAACGCTTGAAGGCTCCGAACTTCTCGAATGGCAACTGCGCAAGCACAATGGATATTAGCGAACAACGTTATGTGGTTTATCGTGTCCCTACTGAAGGCGGCGATATGCACGTTGCAGTTTATGCTTACACGGTTCAGGACTCACTTTATTGCAAAGCCTTTAATGACCGAACCATGGCGATGGTAATAGCTATCGAACCCAAGGCACGCGAGAAAAAAATGGTTGTAGTAAGCGCAGCTTAAATGCAAAGTGCCATTGACAGTTCGGGACGCATTGCCTTGTATGGTATTTATTTTGATACTAATAAGACCGATATCAAGCCAGAGTCTGCTGCTGCCATCGAACAAATTGCCGGCTTGTTGAAAGCTAATTTGGCTTTAAAAGTATTTATCGTCGGCCATACTGACAATGTTGGTACTTTGGCGGCCAATACCGACTTGTCTAAACGTCGGGCCAATGCGGTTATCAATGTGTTGATCAACCAGCATCGTGTCAATGCCGCACAGATGGAAGCTGGCGGCGTAGGCATGTTATCGCCACTAGCGAGTAATGCAGATGAAGCCGGCCGTGCAAAAAACAGACGGGTAGAGTTAGTGAAAAAATAGAGCAAATAAAACCCCGCTTCGGCGGGGTTTTTCATAGCAATTAATGACGCTAGTGCAGCCGTTATTAAAGCCTACTTGCTGGCTTTAAAATCTTTTTCAATAAGCTCGCGATCGCAGGTCTGTTTATCACGTGCTATGGCCGCGCGCTTAAACGCACCGCGCTTACCGTACTTCTTACAGGCGAATTGAATCGTGTAATCAACACCATCGATTCGCCAAAATGCAACATAGGAATGCAGGTCTGTCGAATCCTCCATACGACCTTTGGCGACAGACAAACGAACGCCCACCTTACCGGAAGTATTACGCACGCTTTTTGAATCGCCCTGGGCAGTCGGCGGTGGCAGCTTTTTCACCAGCTCTTGATAACGAGCTTCGGCAGCAATACGAGCTTTATTTTTCGAGCCGTAAATCCCGTCCGAGAAATACTCTTGGGTCAGTACTTTTTGGCGCTGAATACGCATCATCCAGCCAGCAGTGCTCTTTTCTACCACTTCCTGACGCGTAATACCTTTAATTTTTCGGGTTGCCATATGCTTTCCTAACAGTTCAGTCAATTGACAATACTGTATATATTGTCATTCGTCAAAGGCATACGTCATCGGGATAAGAATGTTAGTTAGTTGTTATGGGTTTTATCGTAGGTCGGGCCCCGGCCCGACGCTTTTGACAGATTACGATGCAGTAATTCAGTCGGGCCCCGGCCCGACCTACCCGGCAGACGGCATTATCCAGTGATCAATCAGTAGGAAGGCAAATAAGACCATCAGATACCAGATTGAATAGCCAAAGACTTTCATGGCGTAAGCTTCGTTCGGCGGCTTCATTAAACGAATGGCGTAATACAGGAACACCGCGTCCAACACCAGCACACCGCCAAGATAAAACACGCCACTCATGCCGGAAAACCACGGTAACAAAGTCACTAGCACCAGCAAAATGGTATAGAACAAAATTTGCTGACGGGTATATTCAACGCCATGCGTTACCGGCAGCATCGGCACCATGGCGCGGGCATAATCTTCGCGTCGAAAGATTGCCAAGGCCCAGAAATGCGGTGGTGTCCAAACAAAAATAATCAGGAATAAAAGTAATGCGAACGCATGTACTTCGCCGGTTACCGCGACCCAACCCAACACAGGCGGTGCGGCACCGGCAGCGCCGCCAATCACAATATTCTGCGGCGTAGCATGTTTCAAATACACCGTATAAATAACGGCATAACCAATCAGGGAAAAAAAGGTTAGTACCGCTGTCAGCCAATTTACCAGGAACACTAACAGCAACATCGAGACTGCACCAAGGATCAAGGCAAACAGCAAAACCTGGCGTCCAGTAAGACTACCGCTTGGTAAGGGGCGGTGCGAAGTACGCGCCATTTTTTCGTCAATACGGCGATCAAGTAAATGATTAATTGCAGCAGCCGATGATGCAGCCAACCAGATCCCAAGATTGCCAAACACCAAAGCTTTCCAGGGCGGAATTCCTGGTACCGCCAGGAACATACCAATAACCGCCGTGAACACAATCAAGGCCACCACGCGTGGCTTGGTGAGTTCAAAATAATTCGCGAATGGAATGCGCATTAATCAGGCGCGCGCATACGGGCTAGTAAACCGACGATCACAAATAGCAAAGCCGCTGCACCTGCGTTGTGGGCGACGGCGGTCCACAAGGGTAAATTCATTGTGACGTTACTAATTCCCAACGCCACCTGTGCAAAAAGTAAAATCGCTAGCACGACGCCCCAATAGCGCAGGCCATGCGTCATGATCATGCGGATGCTGACAAACAATAAATGCCCAAATACTAGTATCGCCATAATTCGATGCGAGAGTTGAATGGCAACACGAGCTGCGCCATCGAGCACGCCGCCTTCATAATCGACACCAATGCCGCGCCACATTACAAAAGCTTCCTTGAAATCAACTTCAGGCCACCACTCGCCCTGACAAGTGGGAAAATCATTGCCACAGGCCAATGCTGCATAGTTTGCGCTGGTCCAGCCACCGAGCGCAATTTGAATGGTCAGCAAAGCTAAACCGATCCATAGCAACAAACGTAATTTCGGTGCAACGCCCTGCACCAGTTGCCGATCAGGTGTGCTTCGCCATGCCAACCAGCTCAGCAAGGAAAATGTCAGCAAGCCACCTAGCAAATGCGACATCACAATGATCGGTTTGACGAGCCAAATGACTGTCCACATGCCCAGCATGGCTTGAAAAATTATCACTATCAAAATGCTGACGCTCAATCTTGCGGCATCGGAATTGGACCACCGGATTGCCTGCAGCAATAAAATTAATTGACCTGCCAGCACTAACATAATCGAAATGTTGTGATTGGACACCAACACAAATTCAAAGGGCTTTTGTAAATTCAAGCCGGTATAAAATGGAATTGAAAGTGCGACAAGTGTCGATGCCAATAAAATACTGCCTGAACCGAACGATCGACGCCGTGCCGCCAATAGACTCAATATAAGCACCACCACACCCAAGCCAGCGGCCAAGTGACGATGTAACTGCTCGCGCCAGGCTTTACTGACCTCAACCACACGTTCATAGTTTTGGTTGGCAGTGGCAATTTCATGCGCCTTTGTGGGCCATGCCGCTTGACCATAACAAGTCGGCCAATCCGGGCAACTTAATCCGGCATTGGACAAACGAACGAAGCCACCAAACACAATAACGCAGAAAGCCAGCACTACGGCGGCCCAGGCTAAACGATGAAAATGACGGTACGGAGGATTCATGAGTATATTTTACGGGATAAGGCGTGCTTATTTGAGTAATCGTGACAAGTCTTTTCTAAGATCGGACGGATTGAAGCCCGGGCGATACTGCATGACCACATTGCCTCTGGTGTCCATAATGTAAACCGGCAAGGCTGTAGCCGTTGCTTTTTGCGGCAATGCGGCGAGTAATTCGGCTGAGGGTTCCATAACAAATAATTTTCGGAAGGTTCGGGCATCTTTCGGTAATTCACCGAACCAAAGCACATCAACACGCTCGGCTTGACGGCCCTGAGTTTCCCAAACACGAAGCAAGGTATCGCTCATCGCCGTACAAGCATCAGCACAATCAGAAGTGGGTGCGATAACAACACGCCATATATGTTTTTCCGGTTCCCATGGATAAGGTTTTCCATCGGCATAGCGAAAACTGCTTGCAGTCAAATCGATCGGCGGCTGGATTAATTCACCGAAGTTTTTCGACCCCTTCGGAGTCCATCCCGCAAAACGCAAGCCCCAGGCCACAAAAAAAGAAGAGAAAAACATCGCCACGATTAGCAGCAAAATTAAACGGGATTTCCATTGCGCAGGACGTGTGTGCTCAGTCATTTTTCTTCTCTGTAGTGATTTTATTTTTGCGAAAACCCAACACCAAGGTGATGATAAAAGTGGCCAAACACAATCCAAACCACTGCACAGCGTAACCCTTGTGTTTTTCTGGTGGCAGTGTATTAGGCAATATGTCTAAATTACGTGCGTAGCCCATGGGTAATTCCGGATTCAAACGTAACACTCTTGCGGACAAAGGCATTTTCAAATCAGTGCCGAGTTCTTTTAATGGCATTCGGGTCAACAACCAATAGTGCGCATTGGTTTTTACATACGATGGGCCAATCGCGAGCCCCGGTGAAGGCGGTGGCGTCAACAAGCCATTGAGTTGATAAGAGCCGGATATTTTTTGAAGTGCTGGCATATCGCGATTGCCCGGCACTTGCAACCAACCCAAATTGACTAATACCGGCAGGCCTTGGTCCGGTTGAAATACCCGATAGACATGCACGCCCACTTTGTCACCGAGTCGTTGATTATCCAAAAGCAATGCTGGCGTCGATAAAAAATGTCCGCGTCCAGCAACCCATGCCAGATCGGTTTGTGTTTGTTTTGAGAGCTGCACTAAAGACTGTGGTTTTTTTTCTTTCAGGATAGTTGCAACGTCATCAAGACGATTTTGTTTCCACTCGGCACGCGATAATTGCCAGCGCCCGAGTGAGAAAAATGTGATCCCGAGTAGAGCGGCAAACAAGTAGTAGAACCAGCGTTTTTTCACCCTTTACTCTCATCGAAAGCGGATAATGTGATTATCGCTTATTGGAGGTGCCCGCCGTGGAAAAATTACTCATTATTGGCGTGTTAATCGTGATTTTGTATAACCTTGGTGCCGGCCTTTATTACATGATGGTCGACAAAGGTAAAAGTGACCGCACCGTGAAATCACTCAGCTGGCGGATCGGTCTTTCGGTTGGCCTGATTGTGTTGGTGATACTCGGTATTTATAGCGGTGTGATTAAACCTCACGGAATTCAGGGCTGATATTTATCGTAGAGTGGATCCCGCGCTCCATGCGGTATCCACCAAGTGCTATCGCAATCTTTGGTCATTACCGCGCTCCATGCGGTATCCACCAAACGCTATCGCATTCTGTGGTGGAATCAACCAACGGTGTGCCGCCGGTAGGTGGTTCCACCCTACAAATCAATTGATTGAAAAATTTCCAACGCGTTACTTACGATCACCGGATTACCAAGTGATTCACGCATGTCATCCGGCATATTCATGCCTGTCTGGGAATCACGTGCTAGCGGTGCAACGCAACCCGGGTAGTAGAACAGTGTTCCGGGTAGTTCAAGTAATAACCACAGGCTTTCCCAAAGCCTGATATCGCTGCAAGCACGATGAATCGATAGCGTATGTATCAAGGCATTGTCGCCAGGCAAAAGTTGTAAAAAAATATCGCTGGACTCGTCAACGCCGTATTGAACTTGCCAGAAATCTTCATCAACTTCGATCATATATTTGCCGAATGCATTACGGATAACATCTTGTGAGATGCCCGCGGCTTTGCCATTCTCGAATTTCTGGAGGTACAGATCGAAGCTCATCGAAGATCTTCCATTTTATTTCTCATAGCATACGACGTAGCCCGGGTCACACTCCACCGACCCGGGGAGTAGCGGATCATATCAATAGGCTGCTTTGATCATAGATAGCAGATCATATTTTTGATATCGACACTGTGGCAGATTTTCCCGGGTCGGTGAAGCATGACCCGGGCTACGGTTTTCTACTAAAAATCGCAGGCAATAAAAAATTGTGTGGCTTGATTACAAAACGTAAACGAACAAGAACAAGCCTAACCACACCACATCGACGAAGTGCCAATACCAGGCGACCGCTTCAAAAGCGAAGTGATGGTCTTTGCTGAAATGACCCTTCGCGCAACGCAGCCACATGACTGCCAGCATGATGGTGCCTAGTGCCACGTGCATGCCGTGGAAACCGGTCAACATGAAAAAGGTAGAGCCGTAAATGCCCGAACCCAAAGTCAAATTGAGTTCGTGGTAGGCGTGGATATATTCTTCGGCTTGATAGAACAAGAACAGGCAGCCCAAGGCTACGGTTAAACCCAACCAAATCAACAAGGCTTTGCGGGCGTTTTGCTTTAATGCATGGTGCGCCATGGTAATGGTCACGCCCGAGGTCAACAAAATAACCGTGTTGACCAGCGGCAAGCCCCAGGCAGGAATGGTTTCAAATGCACCACCGATATCTGCCGGACCGTTAGCCGGCCAGCCTGCGGTGTAACCTTGCCAGAGAAAGTTATTGGTGAGCGCACCATCGCCTTCACCGGATAGCCAAGGCAGTACGAATGCGCGGGCATAAAACAAGGCGCCGAAGAAAGCGGCAAAGAACATCACTTCGGAAAAAATAAACCACATCATGCCCATGCGGAATGAAGTATCAACCTGTTCGTTGTAGTTGCCTTGCAGGGACTCGGAAATCACGTCGCCAAACCAGAAACCCAGCGTCAACAGCATGCCGAGCATGCCGACCATGAAAACACTGAAGCCCCAATCACTGCCGTTAAACCAGCTGGCCACTCCAAACATCATGGTGAACATCACAATCGAGCCTACGAAAGGCCAGCGACTATGATGCGGAACGAAATACACGTTTGCGTCGGGTTGGGCGTGTGCCATGGTGTTCCCCTATCTCTCTAAATTAGTAGTGTTACGGCGCTGACCTTGCGGTCAGTGATGAGCTTGGCGCTTTTAAAAGTGCGGTCGCTTTGTCATTAATGAAAAAAGTGTACGACAAGGTAATGGTATGCACATCTTCCGGTAAATTGGGATTGATCACAAAACGCACTGGCATGTCGCGTTGTTCGCCTGCCTTTAACAGCTGCTCGGTAAAACAAAAACATTCGGTTTTATTAAAGAAACTCGATGCCGAAATAGGTGCGACCGACGGCGCGGCATTGCCGACGACCGCGTACAGCGCATTATTTTTTGCAACGTAATGGGTGTCATACATTTTGCCGGGAATCACTTCCATCGTCAGTTGCGATGGCTGAAAGCTCCAAGGTAACTTTGAGTTGACGGTACCGTCAAATTCAACGGTGATCTTGCGCTCTTTATTGATCTTGGTACCGGCCAGAGTTTCCTCGCCTGTCGGCCCTTTTTCCATCTTGATGCCGAAGATTTTTTCGCAGGCAATGTTGTACAAAGGCACCATCGAAAACGCAAACACAAAAGCACAGACTGAAATCAGTGCGATGTTTTTGAGTGTTTTGCGGACATCAGGTGTCATTGCACAATACCCATTATTTGATCGCCATGCTTAACAAAAATCCGGCATACACCGCCAGCGCGACCAAGCCAATAATCAGCGCTGTGCGCCGCGCTTTCGCGCGGCCTTGCACTTGTGCATTTTGTTCAGACGTAGTCATTAGTGTGTGACATCGCCGTGGGCTAAATCACCATCTTTAATAACCGGCGGCGTGGTGAAGGTATGGTGTGGCGGCGGTGAAGCTACTGTCCATTCCAAACCTTTTGCGCCTTCCCATGAACGTGCTTCGGCTTTCACACCACCGCGTATGGATTGCCAAATGATGTAGGCGAATAATAATTGGCTGAGACCAAAACCAAAGCCGCCGATCGATGACCACATATTAAAATCGGCGAAGGCGGGATTGTAATCCGGCACCCGGCGCTGCATACCAGCCAAGCCCAGGAAGTGTTGCGGGAAGAACAACAGGTTCACGAAAATTGTGCTCAACCAGAAATGCCATTTGCCCAAAGTTTCGTTGTACATGTGGCCAGTCCATTTAGGCAGCCAGTAATACACGCCCGCCATGATGCCGAAGATAGCGCCGGTCACCAATACGTAGTGGAAGTGGGCAACCACGAAATAGGTATCGTGATACTGCATGTCGGCCGACACAATCGCGAGCATCAAGCCCGAGAAGCCACCGATAGTGAACATAATCACAAAGCCCAGTGCAAACAACATCGGGGTTTCAAACGTAATCGAACCGCGCCAAAGGGTAGTGACCCAATTGAACACTTTCACACCGGTTGGAATAGCGATCAACATGGTCGCGTACATGAAGTACAACTCACCACCCAACGGCATACCAACGGTGAACATGTGATGCGCCCAGACGATAAAGCTCAGGAACGCAATCGATGCAGTCGCATACACCATCGCTTGATAACCAAACAATGGTTTACGAGCAAAGGTTGGAATGATTTCAGACACCACGCCGAACGCGGGCAGAATCATAATGTAAACCTCGGGATGACCGAAGAACCAGAAGATGTGTTGATACATCACCGGGTCACCACCACCGGCAGCATTAAAGAAGCTGGTACCAAAGAATTTATCAGTCAACAACATGGTGACTGAGCCGGCCAACACGGGCATGACGGCAATCAGCAAGAAGGCGGTGATTAACCAGGTCCAGACGAACACCGGCATTTTCAGCAAATCAACGCCGGGCGCACGCATGTTCAGGACGGTGGCGATAATGTTGATCGCACCCATAATCGAACTGACGCCCATCATGTGAATGGCGAAAATAGTAAATGCTGTGCTGGTGCCGCCTTGCAATGACAATGGTGGATACAAAGTCCAACCGCCGGAAGGACCGCCACCACCAATGCCGAAGCCTTGCAAAATCAAAGGCAGCAACAATAAGGTGAAAGCAAATGGCATGATCCAGAACGACCAGTTGTTCATGCGCGGCAGCGCCATATCGGGCGCGCCGATCATCAGCGGAATCATCCAGTTTGCCAAGCCGACGAAGGCCGGCATGACCGCACCGAAGATCATCACTAAAGCATGCGTGGTAGTCATCTGATTAAAAAATTCCGGCGCCACCAATTGCAAGCCAGGCTGGAATAATTCTGCACGAATCACCATCGCCATCGCGCCGCCGATAAAGAACATCAGCAATGAGAACAGCAAATACAAGGTACCAATGTCTTTGTGGTTGGTGGAATAGAACCAACGCTCAAAAAAACCTTGCTTATGGTCGTCGTGATGACCGTCGTGAGCAGCGGTGTCGTATGCCATGTCGCGTGCCTCTTAAAGAAAATTCAG
>JAYUUM010000128.1:0-11538 GCA_043754555.1 Arenimonas sp.
ACTCCGGGAGGAGAACCAATCCATGAGCACCATCGAAGAACGCGTCAAAAAGATCGTTGTAGAACAACTGGGCGTCAAAGAAGAAGAAGCCACCAACAACGCTTCGTTCGTTGATGATCTCGGCGCCGATTCGCTCGACACCGTTGAGTTGGTAATGGCGCTTGAAGAGGAATTCGAGTGCGAAATCCCGGACGAAGAAGCTGAAAAAATTACTTCCGTGCAGCAAGCCATCGATTACATCAAGGCACATGTTAAAGCTTGAAGTTTAGTATGTAGTTTGAATGTCGAGGCCGCGCATGCGCGGCCTTTGCATTTATTGGTTTTATCAGTAATCTGAAAGTTGTTCGTAGATTTATAATTATTCTGTCCGATTCCCGGCTTTGAGTTTGGAGTTTTTTATGAGCAAGCGTCGCATTGTTATCACCGGAATGGGCATCGTATCGCCCGTTGGCAATACTCTCGATGCTGCCTGGGACAGCATAAAAAATGGCCGCAGCGGTGTCGGGCAAATCACTCATTTCGATACCACGCAATTTGCGACCCGCATTGCTGGTGAAGTACAGGACTTTGATCCAAAGTCTTTCTTGCCACCTAAAGATGTAAAAAAAATGGATACCTTTATCCATTATGGTTTACATGCTTGTCTGAGCGCGCTGGAAGACTCCGGTCTGGAAATTACCGAAGCGAACGCCGAACGCGTTGGCGTGTTGGTCGGTTCCGGTATTGGCGGTGTGCGCGGTATTGAAGAAAGTGCAGTGGCTTTGCATGTTGGCGGCCCACGCAAAGTCTCGCCGTTTTATATCCCCAGCACGATTATTAATATGTTGCCGGGTCAGTTGACTATTATGAAAGGCATTAAAGGTCCGAATTTTTCGGCAGTGTCGGCCTGTGCAAGTGCTAATCACGCTTTTGGTATGGCGATGCGCATGATTCAATACGGCGACGCCGATGTGATGGTGGCCGGTGGCGCAGAACATGGCATTACACCGACATCGGTAGCGGGCTTCAGTTCGATGAAAGCCATGTCCACGCGTAACGACGAACCTCAGCGTGCCTCGCGTCCCTGGGACAAGGACCGCGATGGTTTTGTACTGGGTGACGGTGCCGGAATCCTGATTCTTGAAGAATACGAACACGCCAAAGCGCGCGGTGCAAAAATTTATGCCGAGCTCGCCGGTTTTGGTGCCAGCTCCGATGCAAATCATATGACAGCACCGAGTGAAAATGGTGATGGTCCTGCGCGTTGTATGACGATGGCAATGCGCGATGCCGGTGTAAATGCCGATCAAGTCGAATACTTGAATGCGCATGGCACCTCGACGCCGCTCGGCGATTTGGCAGAAACTCTTGCAGTCAAACGTGCGTTTGGTGACCACGCCTACAAAACCATGGTGAGCTCGACAAAATCCATGACCGGACACTTACTCGGCGCCGCCGGTGGTATCGAAGCTATATTTACGATTTTGGCATTACATACCGGCGTTATCCCGCCCACAATCAATCTGGAAAACCCCGGGGATGGTTGCGATCTTGATTATGTTCCTAACGTCGCCCGCGAAAAGAAAATTACCGTTGCCGTATCAAATGGTTTTGGTTTCGGCGGCACCAACGGAACATTGGTTTTCAAAACACTCTAAATAAAAGCAAGGCAGCACTGGTCCCAATGATCCATCAAGCGCTGCCTCGCGATTTGTCATTGATTGATCTTCAGCGTCTTGCGTCTGAGCGTTATGCCTTGCTGTTGGAATCGGTCGCCGATAGCAAGGCATTGTCGCGCTGGGATTTTCTTTTCATTGCCAATGGTGAAGGCCTTGTTTGCGATGCAGCAGGTCAGACGCAAAATCTGGCCGGTGAAAAAATACCGGGTTTGTTTCTGGATGCGCTCGATGCCGTCTGGAACAGCAGGTTTGAATCCGATGCACATTCAGACATTCCCTTTCGCGGCGGCTGGGCCTTGTTTTTTGCCTATGAATTAGCCGGTCAAATTGAATCGCGTTTAAAACTTCCGCTGTCTAGTAATCCATTGCCAATGGCGTTGGCTTTGCGTTGTCCAGCAGCTGTGCTGAGAAATAAAAATAATGGCGACGTATTTTTTATCGCCGAACTGGGCAACGAAAATCTACTGGTACAGCTTCAGCTTGATATTGCATCGAGCAAGCAGCTAATGCCTTTATCAGAGTTGCCCAAGCCAATTCATATTGATGAAGAAGCTCCGGAAAAATTTTTGGCTGGCATTGAAAAAATTCACCGGTATTTGAATGCAGGCGACACTTTTCAGGTCAATCTATCGCGCGCCTGGCGTGCGGAGTTTTCCGAGCCGCCAGCGCCGGCATCGCTATATCAGAGTTTGTGTCGGCACAATCCGGCACCGTTTGCAGGTTCGCTGATTTATAAAAACTGGGCCTTGATTAGTTCATCGCCCGAGCGTTTGGTGTCTTGTCATCTTGGCGACGTGCAAACGCGTCCCATTGCCGGAACAAGACCACGCTTTGAAGGCGACAATGACTCGCACCGGATTCAAGAATTAGTCGGGCATCCCAAAGAGCGTGCAGAACACGTTATGTTGATTGACTTGGAGCGCAACGATTTAGGCCGTGTCTGTGTGCCCGGCACTGTGCATGTGGATGAATTGATGGGCGTAGAGAGCTATGCGCATGTGCATCATATTGTTTCCAATGTCCGTGGTCGCTTACGCGAGAATGTAACGCCAGGGCAAGTGATCGCGGCGGTATTTCCGGGTGGCACCATTACCGGTTGCCCGAAAGTACGTTGCATGGAAATTATTGCCGAGCTCGAGGCCGAGGCACGTGGGCCTTATACCGGCGCACTGGGTTATTTGAATCATAACGGCGATATGGATTTGAATATTCTGATTCGTAGTGCATGGCTATCAGGAAAAACTTGTGAATTGCGAGCCGGCGCGGGGATCGTGATTGACTCCATCGGCGAGCATGAGTTGCAGGAAACCCGCGCGAAAGCTAAAGGCTTACTGCGGGCGCTGGGTGAAAACCTATGACAACTTCGCGCGTATTTAATCTTGCAGGTCTTGAAGACAGCTTCGCACTCAGTGACCGCGGCCTGGCGTATGGCGATGGCGTGTTTGAAACCATTCTGGTGCATGCCGGTGAGCCGGTGTGGTGGAGTGAACATTGGCAACGATTGCTACTCGGGGCTAAGGTATTAAAAATTCCTGCGCCCAATGAAGACATAGTTCGCAATGCGTGTCAGGCACTACTGAAGAATCATCCTGATTGTGTTCTAAAAATTATCTTAACCCGTGGCAGCGGAGGACGCGGCTATGCAGGTCCCAAGAATCCGGAGCCTAGAATTATTATTTCCGTGCACCCGGCACCCACAAAAATTCAGGAGTCGGTTACTTTACGATGGTGCGATACACAACTCGCTCGTCAGCCATTGTTGGCAGGTATCAAACATCTTAATCGGCTTGAGCAAGTACTGGCGCGCAATGAATGGCAGGATGAAAATATTTTTGATGGTCTGATGTGCGATACCGAAAACAAGGTGGTCTGTGCAAGCTCGGCTAATGTATTCGTCAAAGTCCATGGTCAATGGCTAAGTCCCAAGATAGATCAGGCCGGCATAGCGGGAATTGCGCGGGCTTGGGTATTTAAACAATGGCCGGAGGCACAAGAAGCCCATTTGTCGCGACTTGAAGTAGAGCAGGCCGAGGCTATTTTTATTTGTAATGCGGTGCGCGGTATCCTAACGGTTATGCGTTTAGGGGATGCTGAATTTCCCGTAGATCAGGATGTTCGGGATTTGCAAAAACAGTTAGCGAAAGAACAGCCAGCTTTTGCAATAGGAGAACACCGTGGCACGTAAAAAAATTACCAAAGGCCGCATCAGAAAAACTTTAGCATTGCTACTGATGGCAGCCGTAGTGGCCGTAGGTCTGCTTTGGCAACACTATCAAACGTTTGCCGATAAAAGTTTAATCATGAGTTCGGAAGAACGTATTTTATCGGTGGAACCCGGTGATGGTTTTCATAATGTGCTGAAAAAATTACGTGCACTTGGCGTCAATCAAGGTAATGATCTGGAGTGGAAAGCGCTGGCCAAGCAAATGAAAGTGGCATCGCATCTGCAAGTGGGTGATTACGCGATTACGTCTGGTTTAAGTCCGCGCAGTATTTTGCAGCGACTCGAGGACGGCGATATTATTCAGAGAAAGTTTGCCCTGATCGATGGTTGGAATATTCGCGACTTGCGAAGGGCGCTAAAAAACACGGCACATATCGCGCACATTACGAGTGAATTAAGCGACGCAGAGTTAATGGCCAAGTTGGGCGCAGAAGGTATGCACCCGGAAGGCCGTTTTTTGCCCGAGACCTATTTGTATAGCCGTGGCACCAGTGATTTTGATTTGTTGCAACGTGCTTATGCCGGGATGCAAGACGCGCTCGCCGAAGCCTGGGACAAACGCCAAGACGGTTTACCATTGACTAATCCGGACGAATTATTGACGCTGGCATCCATTATCGAAAAAGAAACCGGTGCTGCTGAAGAACGTCCCATGATCTCCGGTGTTTTTATTCGTCGAATGAATACCGGTATGCGCTTGCAAACAGATCCTACCGTTATTTACGGGATTGGCTCGGCGTATGACGGCAATATTCGCAAGAAAGATTTACTAACCGACACGCCTTACAACACCTACACGCGCGATGGTTTACCGCCCACTCCAATTGCTATGCCAGGCAAGCCGGCGCTTGAAGCCGCGGCGCAACCAGCGGACGGCGATGCGGTATTTTTTGTTGCGCGCGGCGATGGTAGTGGTCGCCATGTGTTTTCAAAAGATCTCAGTGAGCACAATGCCGCCGTGCGTCAGTACTTGAACAATACTCGATGAGCGGATTCCTGATTTCATTGGAAGGCGGCGAGGGTGCGGGTAAAACCACTGTACTGAATGCCTTGCGCGAGTGTTTGCTTGCACATAAATTTGAAGTTATCACTACGCGTGAACCCGGCGGTAGCATCGCGGGTGAAAAAATTCGCGACATTTTATTAAGCCCGGAACTGAAATTATTTTCAGAAACCGAATTGCTGCTAATGTTTGCCGCCCGTGCCCAGCTAGTGCGTGAATCGATTCAGCCAGCAATAGCTCGCGGGGCTGCAGTCGTGAGTGATCGCTTTACTGACGCTTCATTCGCCTATCAAGGCGGCGGTCGTGGTTTAGACATGGGGTGCATCGCCGAATTGGAACGCTGGGCTGCGGTGGTCAAACCCGATCTAACTTTTCTATTGGACGTGTCGGTACAACAAGGTTTGGAACGCGCTCGGTTACGCGGCGGCGAGTTGGATCGTATTGAACTTGAACGCGAAGATTTTTTTGAACGCGTGCGGGCGACGTATTTGAATCGTGCAAAGAATGAGCCGGAAAGATTCCGCGTGATTGATGCCAGTCAATCACCGGAAGCTGTCGTTATCGAAGTCAAAGAAAAATTAGAACGCTGGTTGCAAACGAGAAATACAGCATGATGGCGCCTTGGCAACAGGAGGTGCTGGATAAAACCTTGGCCATCGCCGCCGAAGGCCGTTTGGGTCATGCGCTTTGTTTGGTCGGGCCAGAAAAAATGGGAAAACTCGACGTTGCGCAGCAACTTGCACGCGCTTTACTGTGTAAATCGCCCAAACAAAATAGGCAGGCTTGTGGCGAATGCCGTAGTTGTTTGTTTATCAAAGCGGGAACCCATCCGGATTTTTTGAATATCACGTACGAAGCTAACGAAAAAACCGGTAAGTTATTTACCAATATTGTGATAGACCAGATTCGGCGTTTGTCGCAATGGTTTTCGCTGACACCACAAATGGGTGGCGCACAAGTCGCTATCGTGCACCCGGCCGACGGCATGAATTACGCTGCTAGTAATGCCTTGCTGAAGACTCTCGAAGAACCCTCGCAAAATCGGTTTCTGATTCTAGTTACCGACAAACCCGGTGCGCTGCCTGCGACTATTCGCAGCCGTTGCCAGCGCATTGTCTTTCGCTTGCCCGAACCAGCCCAAAGCCTCGATTGGCTCAAGTTACGTGGATATACGGCCGACATCGCAAGCCCAGCACTTAGCGCAGCACGTGGTCATCCGGGCTTGGCACTAGCCTGGCTGGAGCACGGCGGCCTGCAAATGCGGCGCGAGATACAAGCCGACATGAATGCGGTAGCCGCGAATCAAATGAGCCCGATCGAGCTTGCGCAGCGCTGGTTAGGCGATGATCAGGCGGATTTACGCCTGCAATTTGCCGCCGATTTGAGTCTGGAAGCGGCCGGACAGTTACAAGGCATGCCAAAACTTGTTAAATCGGGCTTGACCTCGCCGTCAGATTTTATGAAGCTGTCACAATGGTACGATGCGTTGAATTGTGTGCGTTCACAGCTCGACAGCCCAATTCGCAGTGATTTAGTGTTGGCTGGCCTACTGCGTGAATGGCGTGCAATGCAACACTAATTTCGTTTTAAGGGGTAATAACAGTGACCGGAGCCGCAGCTGCCAGACAGGGTATTTTGTCCCTGGCCATTAAAGACAAGGCCACGCTTTATAACGCCTATATGCCGTTTGTAAAAGGCGGCGGCATTTTTGTCAGCACGCCGAGGCGTTATGCACTTGGTGACGAAGTTTTTATTTTATTATCATTGCTTGAAGACAAAGATCGTTTACCGGTCGCCGGTAAGGTTGTCTGGATTACGCCAGCCGGTGCGCAGGGAAATCGATCAGCAGGGATTGGAGTGCAGTTTGCAGAAAGTTCGGAAGCCGAAATCGTCAAAGGCAAAATAGAAACTTTATTAGCCGGTATTTTAGAATCAGATAAGCCCACTCATACGATGTAAGGTTCAATAAGGCTCTATGCCCCAATTCAACTAGGCGCTACCCATGCAGACGCGAACATTAACGGAGCAAAAAATAGATGTCGCACATCTGGCTACCGGCATGTACGTGCATCGCCTGGATCGAGACTGGTTGGGCACGCCATTTTCACTCGAAGGTTTTTATATCCGGTCGCCGGAAGACATTCAAACTATTCGCAAAATTTGTGACTACGTCGTTATTGATTTAAAGCGTAGCAATCTAAATTTCATTGTCAGCAAATATCATGAAAAGCCCCCGGAAGAAAAACTGAAGGTTCGCGAATACTTTAATACCCTCACCATTTCGGAAGAGCTGCCCAATGCAAAAATAGCACTCGAAAATGCTACCTCACTTACAAGAACAATTATTTCGGATATTCGTGCTGGCAAAAAATTAAATCTTGACGATGTGCGCTCAGCAGTAGAGCCAGTCGTGCAAAGCGTCTTGCGCAATGCCGATGCGTTTTTCTGGATCAGTACTCTACGTAAACGGGATGCTTATCAATATAGTCACGCCATCAATTGCAGTTTATTAGCCGTAGCATTGGGCAGGCATATGGGGTTTGCAGAATCCGTATTAATGAATCTGGCCACCGCCGGGTTATTGCTAGATGTTGGCAAATACGAATTACCACAGGATCTTTTAGACAATCCGGAGCCGTTGACCAAAACCGAAATGGTACTAGTGCGTCGCCACGTGGCATTCAGTATGCATATTCTTGAAAGCTCAAACGTGCATAATTTGGACGTTATCAATATGATTCGCACGCACCATGAGCGTTTTAACGGCAGTGGTTATCCCAGTCATTTGATTCGCAATCAAATTCCTTTATTTGGGCGTATGGCAGGCGTTATTGATAGCTATGACGCCATGACTAGTCATCGGCCTTATCACAAAGCCATGTCGCCGCATAAAGCCTTGCAGGAAATTTATCGACAACGTGACATTTTGTATCAAAGCGATATTGTCGAACAATTCATGCAATGTTTGAGCGTATATCCGACCGGCTCGTTGGTCGAGCTCAATTCGGGTGAAGTTGCCATTGTCATGGCGCAGAACCAGGCAAGGCGTTTGCGCCCAAGAGTGATGCTGTTGACTACTGCGGATAAAAAACTCAAGGATACGTTTGCCGAAGTTGACTTGTTTCTGCATGCACTGCACGGAGATCTTGCATCGCATTTGGAGATTATCGGTACCGTTGAGAGTGGTACGTACGGTATCGACCCATCCGAGCTCTACTTAAGCCCGAGCACATGAAATCAACACTGATGTTTAATATTCAAGTCCACGCGGGCAATAGCCATGCTTAGTCATGATGATTTTTTTGACACTATAGCGCAACATGTTGTCCAGTTGCCGACAGACAAAAAAATGGGCTTGATTTTGGCGCGTGTTCAACGCCTGGGCGAGGTTAATATTATTATGGACAATGAGCTAGTCGATGCAGCTCAAGCCCGCATTGAAAAAGCGCTCAGAGCCGATGATCGAGTAGCGAAAATAGGCGCCTGTGATTTTATTATTTATTTAGCCGATTTGAAAAACATTAACCATGCCGCACTGGCAGCTAATAGTTTAGTGAGAGGTTTTCAAGAACCTTTAATGGTAGCTTCAAGACCGGTGCAGACCACTATTTCGATGGGGATTTCAATCTCGCCGGATCATGGTAATGAGCCGGAAATTCTGTGCAAGCATGCTGAAATTGCTTTTGCACGTGCACTGCAATCCAGTGATCGTTATGCCATATATGACAGCCACGAAGAAAAAATAAAAATTCTGTATCCGGAATTACACGAAGCCGTTACCAATAATCGGCTCGAAGTGTATCTGCAACCCTTCTGGGATTTACGCAAACAAGTGGTTGTCGGTGCCGAGTCGTTGGCGCGCTGGAATAGCCCAGTACATGGATTTGTCAGCCCAGACCAATTTATTCCTTTTGCAGAACAAACCGGCTTGATCGGCGCCTTGACGCGCTGGAGTATAAATGCGACCTTGAATCACTTCACTCAGTTGCGTCATATTGGCAACGATTTGAGTGTCGCCATCAATTTGTCAGCCCGAGTTTTTCATGAGCAAGGCATCGTAGAACAAATAATGGGTGCCTTAAATATCTTCGATATTCCGGCAGCCAATCTGATACTTGAAGTTACCGAAAGCGCGATCATGTCGGATCTGAAACTCAGTGCACGTGTGCTGGAAAGTTTACGGGATAAAGGCGTGCGAATATCGATTGATGACTTCGGTTGTGGTTATTCATCGTTTGAGTATCTGAAACAATTTCCGGCAACCGAATTGAAAATTGATAAATCCTTTGTCTTCGACATTACTCGCAGCGCACGCGCAGCGCAGCTGGTTCGCTCGATGATAGACCTGGCGCATCATCTTGATATCGTCGCTATTGCCGAAGGTGTAGAGGACCAGGAAACCGCTGATATGCTTTGTGAAATGGATTGCGACTTCGCTCAAGGTTATTTCTATAGCCGGCCAAAACCGGCCGGGCAATTTGTTGCGGAAATGATGAATTTGTAGATGTGCCAGAGATGTTTTCATAGGGGATTGATATGAATGATTTTACCAATGAGCTGCTCAGGTTGAGCGAGCTGAGAGAAAAGGGGCTGATCTCACAGGAGGAATTTGAGGCTGCCAAAGCAAGACTGTTTAGCAACTCTGAACCCTCTACGAATGAAAATGCCGGGCCACCCGAAGTGCCTGAAGCGGCTACTGTCGTGATGGCGGCAATTCCACCTTCGCCACCCTCGCTTCCTCCTGCTGCAGCCGCCGCATCAGCAACAGTTTCAAAAGAAATTCCGCCCGGAATAGCAGGCTGGTCCTGGGGTGCCTTTTTATGGAACTGGATCTGGGCAATCTTCAATAACACTTGGATTGGACTCCTCGCGTTAATTCCGGGTGTGAATCTGGTCATGATCTTCGTTCTGGGTGCAAAAGGTCGCGAGTGGGCTTGGAAAAACAAACAATGGGATAGCGTCGAACACTTCAATCGCGTTCAAAGAAAATGGTCGATGTGGGGTGTGGGATTAGCGCTTGCTTCTTTGTTGTTGGGCGGACTTCTTTTCGCTTTCAGCATGTTTTTCCTGGCGTCTGAAGGTTCAAAGTTTTCCGGATTTAATGTGTCACCCGCACCCAATGCCATCGAATCAAGCGAAGAACCTGCCGAGCCAGTCATTGTCGAGTCGGAACAGGCAGATATTAATGAGCCAACTATTGCGGAAGACGCAGCAACAACTGATACGTTCACTGAGAATGCGGTGACCGAAGAAGCTGTCGGTGCAGATACGGTTATCGATGAAACGCCGATCCAAGACGACACGACAGCGGAACAAGAGAGAAAGTACCAGGCAGAATTGGCAAAGACACGTGCAGAAGCTGCCGCTGCAAAAGCAGAAGCGGCAAAGGCTAAAAAAGATGCTTTGAAAGCTGAAAAAGCATTAGCGGAACAAAGACGTCTACAGGAAGAGGAACGCATTGAACAGGAATTAGCCGAACAGGAGCAAGTGGAATGCCCCTATTCGCGGGCGCAGCCACTCGTCTGTTCCAGTCGCCAAGGGCAGCCAGCTTATTGTGATTGGAATTTCAAAGCATGCGGAATGCCACGCTTGTTGAAGAAAGAATCCAAGACTACCTGCGATGGTAAAATGCGCACGGACCCACCAAACAACCAGATCATGATTGTTGACGGATGCCGCGGGAAATTTATTCCCGAGGATTAATGAGCATCTATTCGTTCAATAAAAAACGGCCTGTATGGGCCGTTTTTTTGCGATTCTATTTCCAGCAAAAATGGCTCTTGATCGATTATTTTTTAGCGAGTGACTGCATTAAATCATCCGGAAATTCTTTAGCCTTGTCGTACGCCGTAGCTATTCACGTCTTTGATCAAGAACAAGATAAACCGGACTAGGCGCAAGCGTTTTCGTCCGGTTGATTTTCAAGTGACGGATTACCAAAGATTGCCCGTATCCCACATTACCCATAAGACGATACCTAGGCCTAGTGCAATGCCCGTAGTAGCACCAATCCAACCCCAGACAAGTCTAGCGGGAGGTATCTCGGCAATGGTTGTTGGCTTGATTGACATAGATGCTTCCACGCGTCTGCGGAAAATATACTTGGTGCAATACAGACAACTGAATAATAGCAATGCAGTAAAGCCAATCGTTAATCCTATGACCGCGATAACATTTTCCTGCATGGAGAGTATGACAATGCCGACAGCAAAACCACTTACCAGAAGCGTATTCAATACCCCCCAAATTATCAGTTCCTTTTTTTCCTGTTGATCGTGCGGATTCTTCAAGCTGGCCCACAGGCCACTCCAGATGCCCAGCGCAGCCATACCAATACTGAGTGCAATGCTGCTTGCCGCCGCCGACAACACTGCAAAAAAGCCATTGCCCACTATAGAACTACTGCCAGTCGTCGCTGCCAGTACTCCGGCTGTTGCCGTTGAAGGCGCGGCTGCAATCAATGCCGTACTCACAACCGTGGTAAATGCAATCGAAGGCGCACTGGTTTTCACGAAATTTCCAGTGCGTAACAGTAATTCTTCGCGAATGCTTTGGCGCGCTCGTGATAAACGTTTTCTGACGGCGGCATCCTGCATACCCAGCAGACTTGCAACTTGCTGTGTGTTTTGGCCTTCACGGTAATATAGTAAAAA
>JAYUUM010000129.1:0-3780 GCA_043754555.1 Arenimonas sp.
TGCGAAAACCGGCGTTCGCTGTGTTGCGCTCCTCGGCATCGTAGAATTGACTACGACCTTCGTCGCGCGCCTTGCTCACATCCGGTTTTTGCAACAAACACGGCTCATGCAGATGACTGAGATGGTTTCTAAGACTCATATGCCGACATCGTCAATTGCAACAACGACTGAATTTGCGCTCGCAAACTTGCAGGCTCGGTAATTTCTGCATCGGCACCATAACGCAAAATATCCATTAATAATTCCTTGGCATTGCTATAAGGCAAACGCAGTTCATAGCGGCCATCGGACAGGAAACGGCCTTCTTGTTTCGAATGCCAATGTTCGTCAGCTACCCAGCGCGCGGCTTTGGCCGAGAAAATTATTGTTGCCATACCTTTTGGGGTGCCGGAAAAAATGCCGTAGCTGGAGGCCAAATGACTGTCCAACTCCTGCTCGGATAAATCTTTTGCCGTCTCATCCAGCATTTTTGCATGCGAAATTCTATCGACCGAAAAACTACGCAACCCATCGCGTTCGTGATCATAAGCATCGAGATACCAGTTATCACGATAATGGGTCAGTCGTTGCGGCGACACAGTGCGATGTGTCGGTTGATTAGTCGAGCGCGCCAGATAATCAAAGCTCACGCATTGACGTTCCAGCACCGCCGTTGCCACCATCCGAAAACCTGCATCATCGCGTTTGCGAACACCGGCACCCAGCACTCGAATTCGTTCTAACGGCCATCTTTTACCTTGCGAATGCTCGGCAAGCAAACTGTCAATTCGGGTTTTTAGCGGCGCCAGCGCTTTCGCCAACACACCGTCACTAGTGCGTGCCAACAACTGTTGTGTTGCCACTAATGCATGCAGTTCATCCGAGCTCAGCCACAGCCCCGGTAATTCAAAACGCTCGGCTTCTTTTTCGTTGTATTGCACACCGCGCTCAGGATCGAGCTCGATCGGGGCCATCAACACATCACGTAAAAAAGCGATATCACGATACAAAGTGGCACGCGAACACTGCAAATCTTCCTGCAGTTTTTTTAGTGATATTGGATAACGCGCGACTTTAAGTTGGCGATGTAAAGCAGCTCTGCGCTCATTGGAATTCATTGGCAAAAAATCCGTTATCAAACTCGCTGAAGATTGACAGTTGCCGTGGCATTTTCCTAGCCTTGCCAGTGAATGTTTACCATTAGCCACCCAACAACAGCCAATATATTGAAAATTGTGGCTTAAGTCCAAAGCCGCGTTTCGGCAAAAACGCTTCTTCTGTTTGGCTGGCTGCTGTTGGCCGCGAATAAACACTCTGCATCAGAGTGCTTCGTGGCGATTAAGCGCCTGCTTCAACTTGTGTAGGGGTGCAACATCTACAGGGGATCAAGATTATTGCTACCGAAAGCGAGCGTCGGCAAATTTCAGTTTTTAATTAAGACAAGCAACAATCTATAAACAATCCCATGCACATTAAGGCTATATGAGGAAATATTTCGTTCCTCGCAACACCAAATGGCAATAGCGGAGATTTACAAAAGTGCCCTTCACGTACTTATTTGATCCTTAATTCATCAGACCAACAGCACTGGCTTTGTGACAGGCAGCAACCACTTGCTCCGCTTGATCTTTAGTTAAATGCGGACCTATTGGCAGGCTCAATACTTGCGAGTGCAATCTTTGACTGATGGGGTAATTGTCGCCGTCAAAAGCAGAATTAGCATAGGCACCTTGTTGCCATGGCGGAGTCGGGTAATGAATAAGTGTCTCGACACCTTGCTCACGTAAAAAAGCTTGCAGAGCATCGCGCTGCTTGCATTGCACCACAAACAAATGCCATACAGGTTCGGCCCCGCTTGCAACTTCTGGCAGACTCAGACCGATGCCTTGCAATGCATTTAAATAAAATGCGGCATGCGATCTTCGTCGAGCATTCCACTCATCGAGCTTACTCAACTTAATGCGGAGCATGGCGGACTGTAATTCATCTATTCGGCTATTGGTTCCTGCCATTTCATGTACGTATTTTTTTCGGCTACCGTAATTACGTAACATGTGTATTTTTTCAGCTAAAGCATCGTCATTGGTAGTAACGGCACCGGCATCGCCGATAGCGCCGAGATTCTTTCCTGGATAAAAACTAAAGCCGGCAGCAACACCAAAACTTCCTGCCCTTTTTTCGTGATAGCTTGAACCGTGAGCCTGCGCTGCATCTTCAACAACATGCAGCCCATGTTGTTTTGCAATGGCATTTATTGCGTCCATCTCGGCACATTGCCCGTATAAATGCACCGGCATAATGGCACGGGTTTTTGTCGTTATTGCGGCTGTAATTTGTTCCGGGTCTATGTTGCAAGTGCCGGCACGCGGTTCAACCGGAACAATGCTTGCACCTACCTGGCTAACACCTAACCAGGTCGCAATAAAGGTATTGGCTGGCACGATCACTTCATCGCCTACACCAATTTCCAATGCCCGCAGAATCAAATGCAAGGCATCCAGACCATTACCAACACCCAATGCATGTTTGGTGCCGCAGTATTGGGCAAATTCTGCCTCAAACGCTTCTGTTTCCGGGCCTAGAATGTAATGACCGGAATGGAGTACTCGCTCACAGGCAAGTGACAATTCTGGCGCAAGTTCATTTTGTGCTGCCCGTAAATCTAAAAACGGCACCGTCATTTTTTATCCTTTAATGCCTGGGTAAATTCTTGATAATCACGATAATAATCCGATTCGTCATAGGGTATTGAGGCCAATACCATACACACAGAACCAGAAGAAAAATTATCAAGCTCTCGCCATACCATTGTGTTTACGTACAGTCCGAAATAGGGCCGATTAAGATGGATGCGTTCTTTGTTGACACCATCATCGAGTACGATATCGAAACTTCCCGACATCGCAATAATAAGTTGTTGCAACTCTTTATGAGCATGGCCGCCACGCTCGGCGCCGCCCGGTACGTCATACAAGTAATAGACTCGCTTAATATCAAATGGAATATGTTTTGGAGATTCAATAAAAGTCAGATTGCCTCTAGGGTCTGATATTTTAGGCAGGTCCAGCATTTTGCATCCGCGTACGTTCAAGAACTTCTCCTCGGCTTTGCCGGAATACCCACCACTGTCTGTGCATCATCCACATCATGCGTGACCACGGCGCCTGCTGCCACTATCGCTCCACTACCAATATTGATATTAGGCAATATTTGAGCACCGGCCCCAATCCGAGCATTCGCGCCAATCGATGGACCTTGAATTTGCAATTCATCATAACCGTCTCGACCCATAGCATTGTCATTAGTCATTCCGACCAGACCAGAAATAAATGCACCCTCGCCAATAGTCTGATTACCGCCAAGCCAACTATGATCCATGATCTTAACTCTATCGTGCAAAACCACCGCATAGTTCAACGTAACGTGGCGACCCACCACCACTGCTTTTCCTATTCGACAAGCCTCGCGGATTGATGCAGCATCGCCGATAAGGCAGTTTTCGCCTATCTGAACATCTTGGTAAATCACCGCATGCGGGCCGACACTACTATTCGCGCCAACACAGGTTCCACCTTTTATTTCCGGGATGCGTGCCAGAGCGCCAGCGCCTTTTGGCAATTTGCCAATGTATGCACAGGGGAAGATCTCCACACCATCACCAATCTCGACGTTCGCTTCTATAACAACGTGCGGGTGCACCACTACGTTTTTACCTAATACAACGCCTTTTCTGAGAATCGCATAGGCGTCGACAATGGTGCCTTCACCAATTAACTTGTGGTCAGTTTCTACGATGGCCTG
>JAYUUM010000130.1:0-3772 GCA_043754555.1 Arenimonas sp.
AAGAATATTCATTTAAATCACGGAGGATCTGAACATGGCACATTTTGAATTAGTAGAAAAATTGGCACCCAACGCAGTCATTAAAGTGATCGGCGTTGGCGGTGGTGGTGGTAATGCAGTGGCACACATGGTGAACGCCGGTGTTGATGGTGTTGAATTCATCACTGCAAATACCGACTCGCAAGCCATCAAGAATGTCGGTGCAAAATTTCAATTGCAACTAGGCAGCAATGTCACCAAAGGTCTTGGCGCAGGTGCAAATCCTGAAGTGGGTCGTCAAGCCGCTTTGGAAGATCGTGAGCGCATTGTTGAAGCATTAACCGGTGCCGACATGGTGTTCATCACCGCCGGCATGGGTGGTGGTACCGGGACTGGTGCCGCGCCAGTGGTGGCACAGTTGGCAAAAGAAATGGGAATTTTAACGGTGGCCGTTATCACCAAGCCGTTCCCATTTGAAGGCCGCCGTCGTATGCAGGTGGCATTAAAAGGTATCGAAGAATTAGCAATGCATTGCGATTCCTTGATCACCATTCCCAATGAAAAGTTGATTACGGTGTTAGGCCGCGATGCCACCATGATGCAAGCTTTCCGTGCCGCCAATGACGTATTGCTGGGCGCTGTGCAAGGCATTGCCGATTTGATCGTGCGTCCAGGTTTAATCAATGTCGACTTTGCTGACGTGCGTACCGTGATGAGCGAAATGGGTCTTGCCATGATGGGTAGCGGTACCGCCCGTGGTGACGATCGCGCGCAAGCAGCAGCCGAAGCGGCGATTAGTAATCCGTTGCTCGATGAAGTCAATCTGGCCGGTGCAAATGGCGTGCTGGTCAATATTACCGCTGGCCCGGATTTCACCATGCGCGAGTTTGATGAAGTCGGTCGTATTATCGAAGAGTTCGCTTCTGAAGATGCCACTGTCGTTGTCGGCACCGTGCTGGATCCGGACATGAAAGACGAAGTCCGCGTTACAGTTGTTGCGACCGGTTTGAATCGTGGCGTGGCGCGTGCAACGGTACGTCCGGACCGCGTCGAATTTGGCAGCAAGGAGCCAATGCGCAATCCAGTAAAATTGGTTCGCAACGCTACTACCGGTTTGCCTGATTACGACAGCATGGCCAATGCCGATTACTCGCATGCAGGCAATAACCTCGGACTACGTGCCAGTAGCCGAGTAAGTGAAGCGCAACCACAAACCGCATTAAGCGATTTGCCAACAGATCACAGTTATCTGGACATTCCAGCTTTCTTGCGTCGTCAAGCGGATTAAGCGTGATGAGATAAGCCTGGATTGAGAAATATCCGGGTCGAGTTAAAAACAGTATCAAGGACGATGCTGCCAGCTTTGTTCACTCTGTTGATTTGTTACATTTCAGGCCCACCGATTGGTGGGCTTTTTTTTGCTTTCTAAAGCGCGCTGTTCGCAGCACCCCAAAATACGAAGGATTTGACGTAATACGGAAACTTCTCCTGCTTTTGCATACTCGCACCATCGGCGGCGCTAGTCGGGAGTAACTTCTTCCAATAACCCAGCAAGCCTAATTTTTGCCAACTGTTCCGCATTTAGAACACAATATTGTTGCAAGCCCGTGAAAAATAGGCGCTTTTCGGCCTTCGTTCATCCATTGCTGTGATATTCTCGCGGGAGTTTTGTGCTGTTCCGTTTGGAGCGCTATATATAATGATGAAGCAACGCACCCTAAAAAATGTCATCCGCGCCACCGGCGTAGGTTTGCATAGTGGTCAAAAGGTTTACATGACCTTGCGCCCGGCTGCGCCAAATTCAGGCATTATTTTCCGTCGTACCGATTTTGCCAAGCCTGTCGAAATCAAAGCGCATGCCTTATTGGTCGGTGAGACCAGTATGTGTACTGCACTGGTGCAAGATGATGTGAGGGTGATGACCATAGAACATTTGATGTCAGCCTTTGCCGGTCTGGGTATTGATAATGCTTATGTCGATTTGTCGCATTTTGAAGTGCCGATCATGGACGGCTCGGCGGGACCTTTTGTATTTCTGCTGCAATCTGCCGGTATAGAAGAACAGAATGTGGCGAAGCGTTTTATCAAGATTGTCAAACCCATCCAGGTTGAAGATGGCGACAAATGGGCGCGTTTTGAGCCGTTTGACGGTTTCAAGGTCGGCTTCACCATCGATTTCAAACACCCGGTGTTCACCAAATCGACCTCCAGCGTGGAAATCGATTTCTCGACGACTTCGTTCGTGAAGGAAGTTAGTCGTGCACGTACCTTTGGTTTTATGAAGGACATCGAATTCCTCCGCGACCGTAACCTGGCATTAGGCGGCAGCATGGATAATGCGATCGTGCTGGACGACTACCGAATTTTGAATGAAGACGGTCTGCGTTATGAAGACGAGTTTGTGAAGCACAAAATCCTTGATGCGATCGGCGATTTGTATTTGCTCGGCCACAGCCTGGTCGGTGCTTTTTATGCCTATAAATCGGGCCATGCCTTGAATAACCAGTTACTCCGGGCCATGCTAGCTGATCCTAGCACTTGGGAAGAGGTCACCTATGCTGATGACCCTGCAACAGCTCCCATTTCCTACGCTCAGCCCGCGCACGCGCAATAAATCATTGCAATCTGCACTCACACTCTTGCAGTTTGCGGCATGATTACATCGAAATAACAGCTTTTTAACGGCTGCTCTAACGTATTCCGGCACAATGACCGGCCACAGCGATGTTGGCTTAGGGCAAGGATGCCAGTTTTAGGAGTTGTTCCCGCAGTTGCGGGTCTTCCACGGAGTGGGCGGTAGTACGCAAAGAATCGCGGACTGCCTGAGTAAGCGGCTTACCGGTAGTGGGACTTAGGGGGACTGAGTCCGGGGGAGTCACTTTTATCGTCAAAGCCTGGACTTGAAATCCGGCTGCACCGGCCGCGCTGATTAAAGCGTCGCCATAAAGGCGCAGTTTGGAGCTCCAGACCGGATTTGATACCGAATACACCAGTTTTTCCTTATTGATATTGGCTAGCCGGCATTGATTGGCCAGTGCATAGGGCAAAATTTGGCGCAGTGTTTGATCAAGTTGGTCCAGTTGCTGGGCTCTGTTGATTAGTTTCATCAAGTTTGATTCGTTTGCTGCTTGCAGCGCCTGAACCGGACCTTTAGGTGGAGCCACCGTGCCATGGACCTGATTGTGAGTACGTTTAAGCATGATGAACATTATCATCGTTTCAAAATTCTTTCGCACGCCAAAGAAATTAGCGTTCGACGATCCAAAAACCGCGGCTATTGCCGGTGGTTCCCTATTTTTGTTATTAGCGCTTGTTTTCAGCATCGGCTACATCTGCCGCGGTGCCAATGGCGCTGCCAAGTCCGAAATTAGTCGCTTGCAAGCCCAGTTAAGCGCGCAAAACAAAGAGCTTAAAGTTGCCAAAGAAGACGCCCAGCGCGAAATCAATGCGGTAGCAGCTCGCGTGGGCGAATTGCAAATCCAGGCGAACCGGCTCAATGCGCTTGGCGAGCGTCTTGCAAAAGACGGTAAATTTACCGATGGCGAGTTTAATTTCGACAAATTACCCGGTGTTGGCGGTAACGAAACCGTTGAAGATGTAAAGTCGAAAGACCTGTTGAGCGACCTGAGCGCTCTTCAGGTCCAGTTCGCTAACTCGGGCCGTCAGCTTTCCGTTCTGGAAGCAATGTTGTTCGACCAACATCTTGAAATGAGCCGTACCCCTTCAACTCTGCCCGGCCGTGGCTATATCACCTCGACTTTTGGTACACGCTCTGATCCATTTTCTGGCGGTC
>JAYUUM010000131.1:0-11468 GCA_043754555.1 Arenimonas sp.
GTATCCGATAGGCACGATCCAGTGACTGCTGGTTGACGATCAGCGACAAACGATACAGATCAGCCTCGGTGGCTTGGTCCAAAATATAAGACAGGGCCAAGCCCTTCTTGGCCGAGGCGCCAGGTGAAGACACCGCGTTGGTTTTGATGTCCGCGTCTGATTCTGGCTTGAATTCATGTATCGCGTAACCTTTTCCGCGTAGTGTCGCGACCAAATAAGTGCCAAAAATATCAGGGGTGTCGTGTTGCAGGTCGATGCGTGTTATTGCGGGTGGATACAACGTAACAAGTTGTTTTACCGCGTCGTCCGCAATAATCTTGTCATTGGTTTCGGATGTTTTCTCGATGAAATTGCCATACTTCGGCGGTTCCGTCGCACAGGCGGCAAGTCCGCCCAGGAGTAGCGCAAGCAAAGCAAATTTGCGCATCGTTACTCTCCCTTGGTGATGGTGACGCGATCCTGGCTGCTGCCGACGCCAGAAATTAAAATCGCCTTGTCGAAGAGGGTATCCACGATATACCGGTCACCCTGTAGGCGGTAATTGACGATAACTGTCTCCTCGTCTGTAAACAGACCGCCATCCCGGCGCACGACCAGCAGTGTGGGTGCTTCGGTTTGCGCCATTACGGACGGCATTTGAATGATGGTCTTAACGCCATTGTTGTAGACACGCACCGGCTTCCAGGCCGCAGAACCCTCCACCACATACGCGAAGTTCAAATCGTCGATATTTTCCTTCGTTTGGGGGAGGGTTTGCGCCTGCTTTTGTTGCGCTTCACGGATTTTTAACTCATCCCATTTGGCGGCGGCATCTTCTGGGTAGGTGAAGCCGGTGCGTGGCATGAAGTCAGTGCGATGCGAGCGTAGGCGGATGTGGTAGGTGCGGCGGTTGGTGGTGAGCACGAGCGAGGTGTCCAGCGCCGCATCCATCGCCTTGATGATGAGATGTGTCGCTTCGGTTGCGCCGACGCCGCTCACCGCTGGTTCGACCGTGAAACGCGGATCACCAATATGCAGAGTGTTGATCTGCTCGCCCGGTTGCAATTCCACGTCGCACAGTTGCAGCGGCGCGCACACCACAACGATTTGTTGCATACCGTAAGCGAAGCGCACCGTGCCATCGGAAGTCGCAATTGGCATCAGTGCGCTGTTTGTCTGCCATTTTTTAGCGATGGCGATGGCCGCTTCGTCCTGCGGCGTCAGTTTCGGATTTTGCTTCGAGAAGTATGCATCAGCCAGGTTGTCACCCAGTGCGATCACGGGGACAGCGATAAACAGCAGTGCGATGAAAAGGAGTTTCATGTAGGCGCCTATTATTTACAATTGCTTAGACCAGTTGTAGTCCCGTACATAAATGCCAATGGGATTTAAGCGGATTTCTTCCTCGTTAGCGGGTGACGTCCCGATATATGCCGTCACTAATGCGCGCATGCGATACGGCGCCTGGATCACGAGGCCTTGGCGGTCGCGAATAGTCTCGACCCAGTCAACTTGCCAGGTGTTCGGTGTCTGCGGAATCACCGATGATATTTCGATGTTCACCATTTCCTTCGCCGCGCGTTTGAACGGGTTGGTTTCTCCAGCTTCGTTATACCATTCGGTCGTTTTTGCGGTCGCCGGATCGGCAGTCGACAGCAGCGCATAAACGCGGAACACCGCTTTACGCTGCAACGCGATATCAGGTGTGACCATGCGCAGGTCGGAAATAAATGCCGCCAAGGAAGCATGCATAATACGTGGGTCGGCGGCTGCGGCGCGCTCCGCCGGGGCTACCGCGACGGTTTGTCCCAGCTTGTCAACCTCGACAACATAGGGCACCAACTTTGATTGACTGCCGAGGTGGATCACCCCGCCGACTGACGCCAAAGCGATCAACAATGCCAGGATGCCAAATATTTGAAACATTTGGAGGTTGTTCGCACTGGCCACGCTGCGATCATTCAAAGTGCGGCGAGCATTGAGATAAGGATTCTCGTTGTTCTCTTGGCTTTGACCCTTGGCCCGCCTGAAGATCAAACCTTTCATCATTGCTCCGATGCTCATGCAGCAATCCCATAGTTGTTGAGACTCAGTCCCCTGCTTGCCAGCCAGATGTTGACCCATTCAGGTCCGTGCTGAGCTTCAAGCTTCTGAATGGTGGCAATCGATTCTTTGTCAGTGGCACCGACAAACGATAATGCCAACGGACCCAGCGCCAGTTCGTAGAGCCGATGGCCCGTTTCCGAAACGGAATAGTACTGCCGCTTGGGTATGGCGGTCGCCAAAATGTCAATCTGGCGGGCATTCAGTCCCATGCGCCGGTACAGCGCGGCGGTGTCTTCATCGCGCGCATTGATGTTAGGTAAGAATATTTTGGTGGCTGTGGATTCGACGATAACGTCCAAAATGCCGCTGCGTGCGGCATCCGCCGGGCTATGCGTTGCCAGCAACACCAGGCAGTTTTTCTTGGCCAAGGTTTTAAACCAGTCCTTAAGCTTGTCGCGGAACACGGGGTGGCCGAGCACGATCCAACCTTCATCAATGATGATGGCGGCGGGCTGGCCGTGCAGGCTGCGTTCAATGCGGCGAAACAGATACAGTAGCACCGGCAGTGTGTATTTCTCGCCCAGGTTCATGAGTTCTTCGATTTCGAAGGTGGTGAATCGGGCGAGTTCCAGGCCGTCCTCATCGGCATCGAGTAAGTGGCCCAACATGCCATCGACGGTGTACTGCTGGAGTGCTGCACGGATCGTTAAATCCTGGATCACCAAAGAAAATTCGGACAATGTGCGAGAACCAGTCTTATGCGTGCTCATTATGGCGGCGCCGATTTCATTGCGTTGATCAGGTGTTGTCATTATGCCGTTGAGTGCCAAAATAGAATCGATCCAATTCATCGCCCAGGCACGGTCACCCTTAGATTCCAAAAATTGCAACGGACAGAACTCAAGCTTGCTTTCGTCTGACGCGACACGAAAATGCTTCCCCCTGACTGCCTTGGTTGTTGGATAAAGCGACATGCCCATGTCAAAGCCAAAAATAGTAATCCCGTCGTAGCGCAGGAGCTGCGCTGCAATCATCGCCAAGTGCGTCGACTTGCCGGCGCGCGTGGGGCCAAACAAAAGCGAGTGGCCCAAATCACGCACATGCAAATTGAAACGATAAGGCGTCGCGCCGCCCGTAACGCAATACATCAATGAAGGGGCGTGCGGCGGATACATCGGGCAAGGCGCGGTAATTGCGCCGGTCCAGATGCTGCTGCTGGGCAGCAGATCGGCCAGGTTCATGGTATTGATCAGTGGCCGGCGTACATTCTCAACACCGTGCCCGGGCAGCGAACCAAAAAAGGCATCGAGTGTGTTAATTGATTCGATGCGTGCGGCGAAGCCGATACGGCCTATGGCCTTTTGTAATGATCGTGCGGCCGTATCCAGCGAGGCGCGATTGTCGTCCATCAACACCACGACACTGGTGTAATAGCCTTCGGCGACCAACCCGCTTTTAATCTCTGCGATGGCGGATTCCGAATCCGCCACCATCGATATCGCGTCCTGGTCAACGCTGCCCGTGTTGGTGTTGAAGACCTGATCGAAGAACCCGCGAATTTTCTGTTTCCATTTTTTTCGAAACTTATCCAGATGCGCGACGGCCTCATGAGCGTCTAAAAATATGAAGCGCGACGACCAGCGGTATTCGCACGGTTGCTCAGCCAGTGCGCTCAAAATACCGGGGGTACACTCCAGGGGAAATCCTTCGATGGCGACAACCTGGACGAACTTACGGCCGATCTTTGGTACCACTCCTCCCCACATTTCCTGACCGCCAATCAAGGCATCCAGATACAGCGGATTGCTGGGCAGGATCACAGGATGGTTCAGGCCGGTGACACAGAATTGCAGCCAGCGCAGAAAATCATCGTGGGTAACGTTCGATCCGTCCTCGTTAACCACTTTATGCCCGCGCAGGCGTGAGAGTTTCACGGCCAACGACAGCCGGGATTCGATGGTGAGACAGTCACGCTTAAATTGTTCGATCAGGCCATGCGTGCGGGCTTTGTGGCCAAGTGCGCTTGTGTCGTCGTCGAACATCAGTTCGACAAATTTTTGTTGCGCAAGCAGTGGCGGAAAATATGTCAACGTCAGCACGAAATAACCTTCGTACATGGTGCCCAGGCTTTCGAAGAGGCGACGGCGTTCTTCGTCGATGGCCGCTGAAACTGGATCGGGGAAATGCGACGCCGCTGGGTCGGAGTACGTTGGTGCCGGACGACGCACCGCATCAACATGGATCATCCAGCCGTTGCCTAAGGAGGAGAATGCTTGATTAATACGGAATGAGACCATTTCGCGCTGTGCGTCGGTGCTGCTGGCGTTGTCGTTGCCTTGGTAAATCCAGGCGGCCATAAACGAGCCGTTTTTGCCGACAATCACACCGTCATCCACCATCGCCGCGTAATTAAGCAGATCGTTAAAACCCGCCGCTTCGGAGCGGTGCTGTTTCAACGTTGCCTGCGCATTGGCGGCGCGGATGCGCACGTACAACACGAGCAGCATCAATCCGCCCAAGACTGCAATGGTGATAGTGATGGCGGCAAGCATTGTTATTGCTTTCCTCGGTTACCGAGCCACGTCAAACCATAGAACCAGCCTCGCCATCGCTCCCACCATTTTTGTGGATCACCAAATGGTGTGCTGCGCGCCGGGTAATACGGTTTGTATTTCCGGTGGCGTAAATACACAGAGCGCATTTTTGGATCGGACTTCGCCATGAGCCGCAGCGCATGCAACAAACCAAACCACAACACCAGCCCCACCACCGTCGCACGCAGTTCCTGCGCACTGAAGATCAGCGCGGCGGCCAATAATCCAGAAAACATCACTAGACTGCGATCCCCACCCATAAACAGGTTGTCACGGATGCCGGATCGCCTAATGTGAATTGTTCGAAGGGCCACGTTTATACACCAAGGGCTATCAACGTTATGGAAGAGTCAACAAGCGCCACTATTTCAGCACCGACACCGAATAAGTTGGTCAGGAGGTTACTCGCACCGACGACCACTGAAATCACCAGAATGAGGAAAACTAGGGTTCGGAAAAATCCGTTCATGTCCCCACCGAAAATCAACCCGGCGCCCGCAACCACGATACCGATCAGCGAGGCCACAAACGCGAACGGGCCGGTTACCGAGGCACGCAGCTTAGATAAAGGTCCCTCGTAGGGCAGTCCTCCACCGCTTCCTTCGGAGGCAAACGCGTGTTGTGATGCCAGCAACATGAATACCAGCAATAACGCTAGACCAAAATAGAACACCATCTGTTGGTTAATGAGATTGGTTTGAGTGGACCGCATTGTGACTCTCCTTCTATTACAGAGTTTTAGTTTGGTAGTGGCCGTCAACATACCCCGAAATTTCAATAATTTCTTGGATACGACGACCCTCTGGGGTGCGCGTGATATGGACCACAACATGGACGACCGCGCCGATTAACGCCTCGATGTCAGACGGTGCTGCGGCATTGCGGGTAATGAGCGATTTCAGACGCGTTAAACCAGAGGCCGCATTATTGGCATGGAGGGTTGCCGCACCGCCCTCATGGCCGGTGTTCCATGCGTCCAGCAAATCCAAGGCTTCCGCGCCGCGCACTTCACCAACCAAAATTCGGTCGGGCCGCATACGCAGAATAACTTTGAGCAGTGTGGTCATCGGAACGTCGAGTGACGTGTGGTACTGCACAAAATTTTCAGCGGCACACTGAATCTCGCCGGTGTCTTCAATGATGCAAATGCGTTCCCGCGGATTGCACAGCACCATTTCATGGATGATCGCGTTGACGAGCGTGGTCTTGCCCGATCCGGTGCCACCGATCACCAGAATGTTGCGATGATTTTTTATGGCGACTTTCAGGGCTTGATATTGAGCGACCGTCATTACCCCGGTCTTGACATAATCTTCCAGCGTGAAGATGGCGATAGCTCTTTTCCTAATCGCAAATGTTGGCGCGGGAACAATCGGGGGTATCTGGCCGGCGAAGCGTGAGCCGTCGAGAGGCAGCTCCCCTTCGATCATCGGATTTGCGCGGGTAATTTCTTTGCCGTGATAACCGGCCACGGTCTTAATAATGGCTTCGGCTTGCGCTGGCCGTAACGTGCCGATGCATGTCATACCCTCGCCGAGACGCTCCTGCCAAAGCTTGCCATCCGCATTGAGCATGAGTTCAACGGTCTTGGCATCGTTGAGCGCGGCCATAAGTAATGGCCCCATATCCCGTACGAGCTTTTTCTTTGCCCGCTCGTTCACGCTCGTATGATGGTCTTCGTCTTCGATCATCTGCTGGTTTCTGGTTGTGTTGCTATCAATCGATTACAAAATAGGATATATCGAAAATAAAACCAGTCAATCATTATTTTAGTTAAACTTACGCGCTCAATAATAATTTTAGCCGCTAAAACCCCCCCTCCTCCTTGGCGTGAACCCTTGCTCTTTTTTTGTTTTGCAAATGCTTGCGGTTTTCTTGGTCCCATTTCTGAACGATGTATGCTTGGTATTCATTCAGAATTGCAGAAATACGGGTGAACCCTTCGGGTAAGCTTCGAATGGGCTGTCTCCCCGCTAGAGCGTCCAGTGACGCGCTATCGAGGTCGGTCGATTCAAGTAGCGTAGCCAACGGTGTTTCAAGCGCTCCTGCAATTGCTTCCATGACTTTGAGCGACGGGTTGGCTTTACCCGTAGTTAAGTCAGATAAGAATGAAGCAGAAATGCCCGCTTTACCTGCAAGTTCGTTTTTTGACATGCGCTGCTCTGCGAGCAAACGTAGAATGTTGGTAAATAGAATTTGGTTGTGCACAGTGAGGCTAATGCCCTATGTAGAGCGGCTTGAAATTTTAGCCGCTAAAATTATTGACGCTCGATTAATGTATAGCTAAACTATTAAACTTGTTCACCCAGAATGAGTGCGGCACAATTTTCACAAATTCAGTAATCTTAACCGCGTTGGTAAGGTTTTTATACAGATAGCCCTGCGTCGATGTGTATTTGATCTAAGCTATTTTTCCCACACACTAAAAAATGTAAGTTAGCTCGGACCCGCGATACGTATTCTTTTGAAGGAGAGATGGCATGGCCTCACACCCTATTAAAGACAAAACAGCCGTGAATCAGTTGGCAGAAAAGGCGAACCAGCTCGCTCAGTCCGCATTGCTCAAGACCACAAAGTCGCGAATCAAGGATCTACAGCTTTCGTTGTTCGACTTCGCTCCGTGGGCCGACGACATGCGTGCAATCCCTAACGACCTTGCCAGAGCCGCCCTGTTCACTGTGCGCAATAAGCGCACGCCCCGCGAGGCTCGTCAAGGTTACGTTATTTTTGTTCTCTCCAAAGACGTAAAAATCACATACACCGGAATTGAGTTACGGGCCGACGATGACGAATTGGTATGGCAACAGGTTCTCGAATACGCGAAGCGTTCACCGGTTGGTGCGCCCGTCACGTTCACGTTCTATGAGCTTTGTATGGATTTGGGCTGGTCGATCAATGGTCGCTATTACGACAAGGCCGAGGCGTGCCTGTCCAGGTTGCAGGCGACGGCCATGCAGTTCAGTTCTGGCCGCATCGGCCAGCTTGAATCAGTTTCATTGATCCATCGCTTCCGCGTACTCGATCGCGGCACGAAGAGTTCCCGCTGCCAAGTCGAAATTGATGATGAGATGGTGGTGCTTTTTGCCGGCGATCACTACTCGAAATTCGTGTGGGAGAAGTACCGCGATTTATCCCCCACCGCCCGCCGCATGTTCGACTACTTTGTGTCCCACCGTGAACCGTACCCCATGAAGTTAGAGACGTTCCGACAGATGTGTGGATCGGATTCGGGTCGGCTGAAGAAATGGACCGAGCAGACAAACAAAGCATGCCAGGAGCTGTGCAGCAAAGGTTTGGTGAAAGCGTCATGGGTAGCTGGTGGCCTGATTTACTGCGAACGATAGTTGTGTCCGGGAAGCCTAAGCTGTGAATAACTTAGCCTTCATTGATACTTGAGGGGCGCTTCTTTGATACTTGAGGGGCGCTTGTACTCGGCGCACTAGTGACATTTGAGGGGCACGCCTGATTTTGCGTAGTGGTGAGGCCTCCAAGTAAGTCTGGAAGCAATAAAAAGGGACTTTTTTAAGAACTTATGTGGATAAGTCTGTAGTAAATCAAGAAACTACAGACTCTTGAGGGGCGGGCCTACAGACATTTGAGGGGCCGTATCTTTGATACTTGAGGGGCCAACTATAGATATATGAGGGGCAAACTACAGACATTTGAGGGGCCGTGCATGTTATGCTGTACCATATATTTCAATGCGTTACATACGAATATGAGGCGTCCTAACTGTTCTTAACCAGTAACCCTTCATATAACACCTTACTTATAACCGTAATAACTACACATTGTTTCTGTAACTCCATAGCAATAAAAAACAGCGCCCACCCTCCTACATCCCTGTAGTCGCCCCGTGCTTCGCACGGCCTTCGTAAGGCATCCATGCCTTACTTAAGATGAGTGCTCAACAGCACAACCTGCTGTGCTCTTGGGGCTACGCCCCGCCGCACGGCATCCCCAAAAACTCGGTCTATAGTAAAAGGTGTCGGCACTAGCTTCATACTACATATGTGCCGTAATGGATCGTGAGCAGTGGAAGAGATAACTCGTTCCGCCTCTGTGTTTCGGTAGACCTGCGTCAGTGACATCTGGAACTACTCCCAATGATGACAACTCTACGGCCCCTCAAGTGTCAATGAAAAGGCCTTATCTCATAGAGGCAGGTCTTTCGGAGTAATCATAGGGCATTATTGTATAGGTTTAATGCCCTATACTTTGTATCCAAGAGTCATACGAATTATTTCATGAAGGTTCGTAAAGGGGCATACGTATGGCAGAGGTGACTATCAGGCAGGAATGTTTGCGGTCGGCGTCAAGTTGGGCTCAGCCAACCGGCGAAGAGGTACGCGAAGTCTTGCGAATGGCAAATTTCACCGGAGGACAGGCAGCAAAAGCGCTGGGCCTTGGAACAATGGGAGATAGAACTGTCCGGCGTTGGGTGGGTGAAGATTCATCAATTCCTTACTCAGCATGGGCGCTACTGTGTCAGTTCGCTGGACTCGGGTGTATCTGGGAAGACAAGTAAGTTTTTTTTACGCCAAGGAAAAAATTTAGCGGCTAAAATTATTGGTAAAGCTATACAACTATACTTAGCTGTAGGAAATAGGGCATAATGTCCTAAAATATTTATTGATAACTTTTTTTGTAGTGAAATGCTCATATTCACTTTGCTGAAGGAACTGACATACCCAGGTGCAGAGACCGCTACATGATTTGATATGGTTAAGCTAAGAAGGGTCAAGTGATGAATGATATTTCCAAGCCAATGGCTAAAGGGTCCGGAGTGGGTGCAGCCATTGTGAAAGGCATATGGGTATTCACTGTTCTGGTGTGGCCGATTTTAAAATGGATTGTTTCGATAGACTGTGTGTATCAACTTGTACGCATGATGTACTTCTGGGACACGCCAGGCGTATACGCGGGCTGGACCTTCCTTCTACACTTTGCGACTTTAACTGCACTGACGTATTTTGTTTCGATTTATAAGCCAAAGGGCTTATGACGCCATGGGGTCGTTTATCGAATTAATCATATTTTAGCGGCTAAAACGGTTGACGGTATAAAATAGTTTAGCTAAACTCTAAGCCTACATTGCTGGCTGACACCGGCATTCTTTCTAACTAGGCGCGGAGAAATATATAATGGGTGAAATCCATGAAGAAACGGTTATCCGAAGCCCAATTTCAAGCTTGTATCAAAGGCTTGAATGTGGGTCGACAGACCATCGAAATAGCGTATGGTGTGCTCGTAATGGGCCAGCCACAAACATCGTTTGTGGTGACGTTGGGGCTCACCAGGGGAGCAGTTTCGCAAGCAGTAGATCGAGTGTGGGCCGCTTTCGCGGCAAAGAATTTGCCCATGGGGTACGAGAGGGTTTCGGCGGTTCTGCCGGAGCATCGGGCGTATATCGTAAAGAAGTGGGCCAAGGACACGGTAAAAAAACTGGAACCCAAGAAATGAAAACACTGGTAGTCGCGCAACAAAAAGGCGGGGTCGGCAAGACTTCTAGCTTGGTACACCTTGCATTCGATTTTTTGGAACGTGGCTTGCGGGTTGCGGTTATTGACCTGGACACCCAGGGTAACGCGTCATTTACCTTGCAAGAATTTGGCAGTGGCTACCTGGCGAGCCAAATGTTTGATATGGACGGCGATCACCTGCGCAAGCATTTTGCTGACCTACCCGATGTGCCTTTGATGCGCCTGATCGAGTCTGATGCAGTGCTTGCGAATATGGAAAAGCGCAGCCTCACTGATGCCGCCGTGGTTTTCAAAGAGAACATTAATGCGCTGGCCGATAGTGGTTTCGACGTAGTATTGATCGACACTGCACCTGCTCTTGGCGTAACCCTCGCGGCCGCGCTTTACGCGGCTGACAGTGTTTTGTCGCCGATTGAGCTTGAGGCCTACAGTATCCAAGGCATCAGGAAGATGCTCACGACAATTGCGAATGTGCGTAAGATGAATAACAAGCTTAAATTCCTTGGTATGGTGCCAAGTAAGGTTGATGCACGCAACCCACGCCATCTTCGTCACCAAATTGAACTGCAAGCGGCCTACCCGCAATTAATGATTCCGGCCTGTATTGGGCTTCGCAGCAGCATCGCGGATGCTTTGGCAAGCGGCGTACCCGTCTGGAAAATAAAAAAGACCGCCGCACGCAAGGCTACACAGGAAGTTCGCGCGCTGGCCGCCTACGTTTACGAAAAGATGGAGATTAAACAATGACTATCGCTACCAATAGAATGTCCGGGCTGGGACTTAAGAGTATGGGTGATCTTTCGGCCCTCCTGGATACGCCTGGGGGCCCGCTTGCGCTGGAAATGGAGAGAATTGATGAAGATCCAAATCAACCGCGTACAGAGAACAATCCGGGCTTTTCCAATGAAAGCCTAGAGGAACTCGCGGCGTCGATTCGCCTGCGCGGTGTTAAAACACCGATTTCCGTCCGCGACAATTCCGAAGCACCGGGGCGTTTTATCATCAACCACGGCGCACGACGTTACCGTGGCTCCAAGCGCGCTGGCAAGACCACTATTCCGGGCTTCATCGACAACGATTACAACGAGGCCGACCAAGTCGTCGAGAACCTGCAACGCAACGAGCTGACCGGGCGCGAGATTGCTGACTTCATCGGCCGCGAGCTAGCCAAAGGGCTGAAGAAGGGTGAGATTGCCAAGGCCATCAGCAAATCACCGGCTTTCGTGACTCAGCACGTCACTTTACTTGACCTGCCCGATCCGATTGCCGAGGTGTTCAATTCGGGACGTGTCAACGACGTTACGGTTGTCAATGAGCTGGTGACAGCCTTCAAGAAACAGCCACAGGAAGTGAGCGTCTGGCTGGG
>JAYUUM010000132.1:0-11461 GCA_043754555.1 Arenimonas sp.
GTAGTTTTTTTAGTTGCCATGACTTATTTCACAATTCTTGGAAAATACGTTTAGTGGATTCCAGCAAGCAAGGGAGCCGAGAACGCGAAAGCGAGGATAGACGCACCGAAGGCTGCACATTTAGTGCGGCGAGGGGTGGCTGACGAAGCTGACAAAGTTCTCGGTTTCATTGCGAACTGGAATCATCCGTTGCGCTTGGCAAAGTCTTGCATGAAATCTACCAAGGCTTGAACACCTTTTACCGGAATCGCATTGTAGATCGATGCCCGCATACCGCCCAAAGCACGATGTCCCTTAAGACCCAGTAAACCAGCAGCTTCGGCTTCTTTCAGGAAAGGTTTATCCAACTCGGCATTGGCCAGAACAAAAGGAATATTCATCCAGGACCGGGCGTTGATCTCAATCGGGTTGTTGTAAAAACCGTTTGATGTATCGACCGCGTTATAGAGCAAACGAGCTTTTTCGGCATTCTGTTTTTCCATGGCTGCCGCGCCGCCCTGCTCTTTCAGCCATTGCAATACCAAACCCAGCACATACCAAGAAAAAGTTGTTGGGGTATTAAACATCGAGTCATTCTTGACCTGGTTCTGCAATTCAAATATCGGCGGCAAGTTACGGCCATGTTTGCCAAGCAAGTCTTTGCGAACAATAACAATCGTTACCCCTGCTGGGCCTAGATTTTTCTGGGCACCGGCATAAATTACGCCGAACTTTGAAACGTCAATCGGACGCGACAAAATATTCGAAGAGAAATCGGCCACCAATGGCACGCCATATACGTCAGGGGTGTTATGAAACTCAACACCGTGAATAGTTTCGTTCGGTGTGTAATGCACGAAGGCAGCATCTTTAGTGAGCTGCCAAGTGTCGCGGGCTGGAATGGATCGGTACATCGCCTCTTTAGCACTAGCAGCAATATTGATATTGACCGACGGCTTCATGTTTTCGAGCGCTTTTTCGCCCCAGTGGCCAGTCAAAATAAAATCGACGGTTTGTTCAGGACGGGTCAAATTCAATGGCAGCATGGCAGACAGCGTAGTAGCGCCGCCTTGTAAAAAGAGCACGGCATAATCATCGCTGATGCCCATTAAATCGCGGAGATCACGCTCAGCCTGAGCAGCACAATCAATAAACGCCTGGCCGCGATGGCTCAGCTCCATGATGGATGCGCGTTCGTTTTTATATTCCAGTAATTCCGATTGAACTTGACGTAATACAGCTTCAGGCAGTGCGGCGGGACCAGCACTAAAATTAAACGCGCGCGACATAAATGTTCACCAAGATGTTAGAAAGCAAATGATTAGGGAGCCAATGAACACTATCATGCTCGCAAGCGACCTAACACCCCATTTTAGGGACTTATTTTTAACATTTTATAGAGCCTTTGCTCGAAATCATGCGCGGTCAACGCCTTGTCATACCAGTAGCCTTGACCAATTTCGCAACCCATTTCCAGTAATAATTCGCGCTGACTACTTTTTTCAATGCCTTCCGCAGTTAAAAGCAATCCCAGGTCTTTCGCAAAACCAATAATTGTTTTAACAATAGCGCGATGACGATGATTGCTTTCGAGGTCGCGAATAAATACCTGGTCGATTTTTAGCGCATCAAAAGCCGATGCAGCAAATGACTCGAGCGAAGAATAACCAGTACCAAAATCATCCACTACCAAACCGACACCGAGTTTCTTAAGGGCCAATAAACGCTCTTCTGCCATACCGCGACCGTGTCTAAATACGGTTTCAGTCACTTCCAGGCGCAGAGTACTTGGCGGCAAATTAAACCGCTCAAGCACCATCTGTACTTCCTCAAGAATTTCGGCCGAGGTAAGTTGCTTTTCATCAACATTCACGTTGACAAATAATTCGGGATGTTGAGGAAAACGTTTGCGCCATTGTGACAAATAAAATGCGGCATGCCGCATTACCCAGGTATCGAGATCGGCGATTAAGCCGGTTTCTTCTGCGATACTAAGAAAATCAATTGGCATTAACAGGCCACGAGCTGGGTGCTGCCAACGAACTAGAGCTTCCGCACCCAGTACTTCACCACTTCGCAAATGCATTATCGGCTGAAAATGCAGCACAAATTCATTGCATTCAAATGCCGACCGAAAATCATTTTCAAGTTCAAAGCGCTGCTTTGCTTGTTGGTGCATTTCATCATCAAAAATGACAAAAGCCGATTTACCACCCGCTTTGGCCCGGTACATCGCCGTATCGGCATCACGGATTAATTGATCGGGCGTCAGGTATTCGGCACTTGCGACGACGACACCAATACTCGCCTTTGAAAAGACCATTTGACCGCCTACATCAAATGGTTGCTCAAACACACGCAAGACTACGCGAGCCAGCTGGCTTGCCTGGACTTCGTCACATGCCCCCAAAGGCAATAAGGTGAACTCATCGCCGCCATAACGGGCAACAGTGCAATGGCCGCGCAACTGACTTTCAAGACGACGCGATATTTCGATTAATAAGCAGTCGCCGGCGTTATGGCCCAAACTGTCGTTAACCCATTTGAATCCATCCAGATCCAAAAATAAAATGGCATAGTCATAATTTTCCGATGCTATGGCCGAGCGGATTCGATCGGCTAATTGCAAAGTAAAATACATCCGGTTGGGCAATCCGGTCAGTGCATCATGTGTTGCGTGAAAGCGAAGTTTGCGTTCGGATTCTCGCTGTTGTGTAACGTCGAGCATGGTGCCGGTGCGATGCTTCTCACCATCAAGAATTACTTCGCCGATGCTGGTATGGATAAATAAGCGTTGGCCGTCTTTACGTATCAATCTAACATCATATTCGCGCTCAACCGGCTCGCCGATTTGCAAGCGATGGAATCGTTCTAATGTACCCTCGATATCCTCAGGTGCAATAAATTCCAGAATTTGTCGTCCGATAATTTCGTGCTCTTCGTAACCAGTCATTGTCAACAAGGTTTGATTGCAGTAAACCAGCATCATTTCTTTCAGAATAAACACGCCGACCTGGCTATGCTCGACAAGAGTACGGTATTTACTTTCTGAACTTGCCAGCGCTTTTTGCATACGCTGGCCTTCATCGACATCGACCAGCGACCCGGCAAAACTACTCGGGTTACCCTGCTCATCGCGAATCAAACGGACACTGGCGCTCACCCATCGCCGCTCACCATTGGAATCCAATAGCTGAGTAATGTGTTCGCTAAAACCGCCCTGGGTTTTGCCCAGGTTCACCAGATACTCGCGTTCGGCCGGATCGGCATAAACGTCAATGGTATTTTTGACGCGTTGTTTAAGTTCTGCAACGCTTTCGTACTTCATCATTTTTGCCATCATGGGATTGGCATTGATAACCGAACCATCCAGTGCACTTTCAAAAAGACCACTTGGGGCATTTTCAAACAATTCACGATAGCGACGTTCGGCTTCTTTCAATACAGTCATGTAGCCGCGCTCGTCAGTCACATCGCGCATGGTGCCGGTCGATGCGATGGCGCCTTGATAATCGACTGCGGCTGCGCGTACTTCAAACAATCGATGCGACCCATTTTTATGCAGCAAATGAATTTCGTAGGTTTGCAACCCACGATAACCACTCTCGCGATCTGCTTTACGCTGGGCCTGTTCTGTCGCATCTTCAGATGCGATCAAACTCATGTAATAGGTTCCTACCAATTCATCGAGTGTGTAGCCCAAAGCTTCAGCCAATGCGTTATTGGCAAATTTTATAATGCCTTGCTGGATCAAATAGACCCCATCACGACTGTGCTCGAGCAAGGCCTGATAAAGCGCTTGCGACTGCTTTAGTACATTTTCGGCTTCTACTTGCTGGGTTATGTCAGTAATTGAACCTTCCTGAAATATAAGCAGGCCCTTATCGTTAAAAATGTTGCGGACGTTTTCGTTAATCCAGATTTTGCTGCCGTCTTTGCGAAAAACTTGTAAACGCACATTAATGGCACGGCCATCCCTTTTTAAACCAGCGTAAATTTCGTCAATACGATCAGGTTCAACATAAATCGCACGCATGCTGTACGCATACGCGCTTAAAAATTCCTGCGGACTGCTATAGCCGAATATTTTTGCCAATGCCGGGTTTGCTTCAACGAAGCCACCTGCAGGCAAAGCGCGATACAAACCTTCAGAAGCTGCAAGGTAAAGCGAACGATAAAAAGTATCCGAAATATCGCCGGGCAAAGGCAAAGTGGGGTCTTCGGGTGGATGCAGAATGAATAAAATACAGACAGCACCTTCGCATTCAACATATTCGGCATTAATCAAATGGCGCTGAATCGAATTGTCGGCACAACGGATTTCGGCGTAAAGATCGATCATGCGGTTTTCGTTCCGCAACAAAGCCCAAGCCTTGGCCCGGAATTCATGATCTGTCCATACACCGACTTGCATCGGCGAATAACCGATTAATTGTTCGGCTGTGTAACCAAAAGTTTTGAAAAAGACTGGATTGCACGCCAAAAAAATGCCTTCACTGGCGCTGATAATGCAGACCGGGCTTTGCGATTTTGCGAAGGCATCAATCAGATGCATGGTCTACCTTGAACGAATCAGGCCTGGAATGCCTGATTGCGGTCAAAGCCCTCCGCGCGGGGCATATACCAATAATGCAGTCAATGACGCCGCTAAAATGGCGGCGGCCGCTATTAGCCACCACAGCGCGCTAGTGTCTTGCGGACTTTGCTCGGTGTTTTCCGCTTCTTGGGAATTACCGGCATCGTATTGGGCCGGGATTTTGTTTTTTACCGCTTGAATGGTTTGCGTGTGCGTGACAGTACCAGAGGGTACTGCAGCATCACGACCTCTTAATGGTAATCCTGGCGCTTCGAGCATAAAGCGCGATTGCTCAATCGCAATTTGATCGCCCGGAGACAGCAAAGCATCTGTCACAGCAATGCCATTCACATGCGTTACTGCATCTGGACTCATCGCTCGCAACACCACTTTGTCGCCATGCAATTCGATTTGTGCGTGTTTTTCTGCCACCGAGCCATCTTCAATAGCGATATCGGCATTGGCACCAGAACCTAATAATTGCGGACTAACCAGGCCGTAGATACGGCCAAAATGCTGTCCGCTCAAACCCCTCAATAATACCCGTGCGGCACTGACCTGCTGGGTTTCATTTAGGCTAAGCGGGCCAGATTCCGGAATATTTCGATTGATGGCTATTGCATCAGTATCACGCAGTTGTACTCGAGTTTGATCGAAGCAAAGCAGGTCGCCTACGCGTAACATCGCCAATTGTTTGACGGGTCTGCCGTTTAAATGGATAGGCTGGCTATCGGGCAATACTCTAAGCCACAACCCTCGACGATCAGCAATAATGCTGGCGTGATGAGCGGCTAAGCCACTTGTGGGCAAGCTCACCAACATGTCCGGCCGCGTGCCAATCGTCACTTCACCCGCTTCAAAATTGACGTCGCGATGTTCACCATTGGGGAAGCTGAGCTGCATAGTGTCTCCTTTAGATGGCGAATTTAACACAATCTTGGGGGCACTTCTAATAAGCCGGATACGTCGCGATACGGCACTGAAAGGGCGCAATAATTCCTCGCATATTCCGCTTGTCTGCTCCATGACTTTCCCCTTGCGCCTTGTCTAACATTGAACTGCGACTTTTTTGAGATGCCCTTGAACACACAATAGACACGGCCCTTGTTAAAACGAAAAAACTCCGCAAAATAGGACTAACCTTTTTTTCAAGTGTGAGTTTATGGCCAGTATTGAGATCCTGCGCAGCCACAGCAAGCCCGTCAAAGATGCAAAAAAATCCGTTGACCGAGTCGCTAAACACATCGCCGATAAATTTGATGTCGAATCCCAATGGGATGGCAACACACTGCATTTCAGTCGTTCCGGCGTTGATGGCAGCATTGCTGTTAGTGCCAAACAAATCCATGTTTCAGTCAATCTGAGCTTTATGTTGATGATGATCAAGGGCTCGGTCGAGGAAGAAATTCATCGCTACATAGATGATGAATTCAAATAGAACTTAATTTGCGAACGGTTTTTTGTGACCTGCAAAAAGACGTTTTGAGATTTGGTATTCGCTATTGGCGACCAATTCCAAAAACTCGTCAGCACCGTCTAATTGAGCGAAAGATTCAAACCCGCGTTCCAAAAAGCCCTGCAACTCTTGCAAGCCTGCCAAGCGTGCGGGCGTGCGCGAAGCTTTAAGTAGCTTATAAACGCCATGCTTTTGCACAGCAGCATCCAGATTTTTTCCCACTCTGATAATTAGATCGATTTGATGACGACGCAGACGCGGACACCCTACTGCGCGATAGGCTTCAATATATTGGCTCAGTTCTACCTCGCCTTTTTTATTGAGTTTGATGGCTTGGGCCATCGCCAAATCAAAAGCATGGCTGACGACCGCTAGTTCAATAGTATCGACAGCAGCTTGTAACAAAGTTTGAGGCAGAATCCGGGCCATCATCGGTAATATTTTGGCGGCATCCCTATCACGCGCTGAAAAATCTTTATCGGCATATAAATCTGCCAAAAAAAACTCGCCTGCCGGACGCATTTTCGGGTCTTGCAGAATTTCGGTGAAACTGGTTCTGAGCCGTTCCGACTGCCAGCGGCGCAACGGGCCGAGGCTCGGCAAGCTCAAACGCGGCTCGAGGACGGGGTCGTTCATGCGCTTTTGCCAGTTCAAACGCATTGCTAGTGCATGTCTAAGTGCTTGGGTCATAGGTTATCGTGAAGCGCGTCCTTGTTTCGCATACTGTGCAGGCTACAATCCTACCGGTTTCCTGTCAGGCTTTATTTGCATGCTCGTACTACAACCCGCAAAAAACCCTCCCGTCAGTCAGGGTCGCATTGGTCTGGCAATCGCTGGGGGCGGCCCCATCGGTGGCATGTATGAGCTCGGCGCATTGCGCGCGCTCGACGCTGCCATTGAAGGCCTGGACTTAACCCGCTTAGAGGTTTACGTCGGCGTGAGTTCTGGCGCATTTTTGGCTGCTGGCCTGGCTAATCGCCTGACCACGGCGGAAATTTGCCGAATTTTTATCACCGGTGACAGCAAAGACATCAGTTTTCGTCCAGAAATTTTCCTGCAGCCGGCATTTGCAGAGTATCTGCAACGCGCTACTTCAATTCCCGCCATCTTTTTTGATTGGTGGCGCGATGTATTGACCGACCCGACCGGTTCAAAGCTCAGCGATGTTATCGGTCGCTTTAGTAGCGCAATACCTACAGGGCTGTTCAATAATCAGCAAATCGAGGCTTTTTTGCGTGACGTTTTCACAATGCACGGGCGTCACAATGATTTTCGGAAACTAGATCGCAAGCTTTATGTTGTTGCAGTCGATTTAGACAGTGGTGCAGCCGTGCGCTTTGGCGGCCCTAAATGGGACGACGTACCCATATCGCAAGCCATACAAGCCAGTGCCGCCCTGCCGGGCTTATATTCGCCGGTCAATATTCGGGGTCATCATTTTGTCGATGGTGCGCTGCGCCGGACCATGCACGCCTCGGTGGTATTGGACCACGGCATCGACTTGATGATTGGCATTAATCCCTTTGTCCCCTTCAATTCGACGAATGCAAAATCCCAACCCAAAGGAATTAAAAAGCTGGCGGAAGGCGGGCTTCCGGTAGTGTTGTCACAAACCTTTCGCACCTTGTTGCAATCGCGTATGCAGGTGGGTTTGGCGAAATATGCCCAACAATATCCCGCTGTCGACCAGATGGTATTTGAACCCAATGACGACGACGGTGAAATGTTTTTCACCAATGTTTTCAGCTTTAGTTCGCGTCAACGCGTGTGCGAGCATGCCTACCAAAGTACTTTGCGGGATTTACGTAAACGCAAGGCAGAACTGGCACCCATACTTGCCAAACACGGTTTGAAATTGCGTGATGACGTGTTGAATGCAAAATCTACTTCTATTTTGCACGGACTACCCAAACCGATTCGACAAACCGACACTACCGCACGTTTACGACGAGCCTTGGACGATATTGAGCACTCAATGCGTGCAAGCGCGACAGTGTGAGTTAAATGTCATTGGCCGATTGATAAACCCCATTGGTGATTGTTGCAACCTTATTAGTCCACGTCGATGAATGGTGTGAAAGCTCTAGACATAGCGTGAAAAATCCGCATCACATAAAGCCTTTCGGAGGGAATTCTCATGGCGAAACTCAAGAAATCAACACGCAGTAAAACCGCAACCGGCACAAGCCAGACTGCGGACTTTCAGGCAAAAGCAGAACAGATGTCAAAATCAATCGTTGATTCGGCACAACAAATCTGGATGGCGGGCATGGGCGCTTTCAACCGCGCACAAGGCGAAGGCTCCAAATTATTCGAAGCCTTGGTAAAAGAAGGCATGAATATCGAACAACACACCCGTAAATTAGCCGGTGGCGGTGTTGAAGCCGTTCGCGACGCTGTCGAAACCCGTGTCGGTGTAGCACGCGAACGCGCAACCGATACTTGGGACCGTCTGGAAAAAGTATTTGAAGAACGCGTACAGCGCGCTCTGAATCGTTTGGGCGTTCCAAGCCGTGAAGACTTGTCCGACCTGACATCTCGGGTTAATAGTTTGACCGATTTGTTGCGTAAACAAGCAGGCAAAACAGAAGCCAAGCCTGCGGTTAAAGCGGTTAAGACTGCAAAACCTGCGGCCAAGAAAGTGGCAAAAGTCGCAAAACCTGCTGTCAAGAAAGCCGCAAAGCAAGTTAGAGCAGCCAAGCCTGCAGCTAAAAAAGCCGTGAAGACGGCCGCAAAGCCAGCCAGGAAAGCCAGCAAAAATCTGGTAGCTAAAGCCAAGCCAGCTGCTCGTAAGGCGTCGCTACCAAACGCTGTCAAGCCCATCGCACCTAGTACAGAAGCTTAATTACCAAGCTAAAAGTTGCGCCCGCCAGTCTAAAACGAAGTACGTCAGATCCCTCCCCTTACGCCCTTCTGACTGGCGGGCCATCACCTCATACTCTCTCACTATTACTAGCTGAGTTTTGCCCAGAGCCTGCTCTGGGCATTTTTTTGCCTGGCTTTCTGCGGTCAAAAGCCTGCCTTCACGTTACAATACTCGTCCCCCCAAGTGCTACCGGAGCCTTTGCATGCTAGCCATTAGCCCCATCCTGATTGCCATTTTTGTAGGGCTAGTTTCTTTTCTATTTTGTTTCTGGTGGTTTGGCATCGTCAAACGCCGGCAGGCTGAAATTCAAACCGGCGTGGTTACATTAGCGGCCATGAAATGGCGTGAATGTGTTGGCTTGGTGATTCAGTCGCTCGAGAAAGAAGGTTATCGCGAAGAAATTTCGAGTCGGCAACCGGGTGATGGCGGCACTGAGTTTTTGTTGAAAAAGGGCTCAGCCTTAACTCTGCTTAGTTACAAACATGGCACTGCATACCATCTGGGTGAAGCCAATATTCGTGATTTTGCCAATGGCGTTCAACTTATTGGCGCGAGTAAAGGCATCTTGGTAACGCTCGGCACCATTGAAAATATGGCGAAGGATGTCGCTAGTCGCTATGACATACAGGTAATTGATGGTGCTGCACTATGGCCACGTATTGAAGGTTTTTTATCGAGCAATGACTTGGACGCTGTCCGTGAACAAGCCAGCGCGCAAACCAAATCAAAAGTGCAGATCGGTGCTGCTGTCAGCGTCGCCTTGACCATTCTTAGCTTCTTTATTTTTGGTGGTATCGGCGCGATTAGCGACAACGAAACTCAAACAGAAAACGACGTGGCAAAAGTAGCACAAGCTGCATCAACGGCAGCCACAAAGCCCGTTGACCCCGAGGTGGCACGACTGAACGCGGCCGCCAAAGCGATGGACGAAATCGATAAACTAACCGATAAACAACTCGCCAAACGCAAAGCCGACACCGCTATTTCTATTTCAGCTTTGCCGTCAGTCAACTCTGCTATTTGGTACAGCGCCTCGACATTGCAGATCAATTTGAATACCGAAAAAAATGATGACAAGGTGTTAATTGAAGAAATTTGCCGAGTGCTTACGCAACGCGAAGAGCTACGTTACACGCGCTTGCAGCTTGAGCCACCACCGGGTAGCACGGTGCCGGTGCGCTTTAGGCAATGCCTGTAGGAGAAAGATAAATGTCGTAGGAGCCCGCTTGCGGGCGACGATGTTGCATTTGCTCTGTGGGAGCTGGTTCACCAGCGATTAAATCACGCAAGCTCACCGACATTCGCGCCTCACGGAGGCTCCCACGGGAGAGTTACGAAGTCACTGGGCCCCCGACAGGAGCATTCGGGGATGACGACTCTTTTGCTTTTTTAATAGCGCGAATTGATTTGCCGATCATAGAATTATTTGGAAGATTAGCTATATCCAAGGCAGACTCTTTTCTTGCTCCGCATTTCTCAAAGCTTTTCTCTTTTTTTCTCGGTGATCCGCTCCTGATCTTATCCCCAAAGGCTAATTCACATTCAATAAAAAACCCGCTTCCGCGGGTTTTTTATTTCTAGCCTTATCAATAAATTACCAATGAACACCACGCATAACTGCAGCAAATGCAATTTGCTCGTTAGTTGGTTTATCGGCTTCGCCACGACCTTTCATACCCTTGGCTGCTTGAGAATCAGGGAACATTTCAAAGGCCGTATTCATGATCACTTCGTAAGCCTTGGGCACCAAGGCGTTCAGCGTTGCTGCAAAAATACCCATGCGCGTAGCTACACGGCTTGGACGTTCGATAATAGCCTTCACCACCATGTCGGCGGCTTCTTCCGGTGTCAGGGTCGGGATGGAATCGTACATTTTGGTCGGTGCAATCATCGGGGTTTTGACTAGCGGCATATTAATCGTGGTGAAGGCGATATTTTTACCGCTGAATTCTGCCTGTGCACAACGACTGAAGGCGTCCAACGCAGCTTTAGAAGCCACATAGGCCGAGAAACGCGGCGAGCTGGCCAACACACCGATCGAAGAAATATTGACGATGTGGCCTTTCTTGCGCTCTGTCATGACCGGCAGGAAGCCCATTATCAAACGCAGACATCCAAAATAATTCAATTGCATCGTGCGTTCAAAATCGTGGAAACGATCATAACTGGCTTCAACCGAACGCCGAATGGAACGGCCGGCGTTGTTGACTAGAATATCGACATGCTTATGGTCGGCCAATACTTGCTTCACCAATTCATCACAGGAATCCAGATTAGTCAGGTCACAGGTATAAGCCCAACATTTACCGCCCAACGCGACAATTTCATCGCGGGTTGCAGTCAATTCTTTTTCGCCACGCGCCACGATGATGACTTTTGCTCCGGCTTCGGCAATTTTAATCGCCGACGACCGGCCAATGCCGGACGATCCGCCGGTAATCAGCACTACTTTGTTTTCAACCTTGCCGCGCAATGAACGATCGACAAATAAATCCGGGTCCAGATGACGCTCCCAGTAATCCCACAAACGCCACGCGTAGCTTTCCAATTCCGGCACTGCAATTTTGCTGCCTTTCAGCGCACG
>JAYUUM010000133.1:0-11344 GCA_043754555.1 Arenimonas sp.
ACCCATGCCATTAATCATGCCGATAATGTCTTCGATCTGTTCTGGATCGACGATGTCATCGGGCAAATGGTCATTGACCTCGGCGTAGGTTAAATAACCCTGCTCGAGACCTTTGCTGATGAGTAGTTTAATATCGGACTGTTGCGTCGGACGATCGATGCTCATTTAAAAGAAGCCGCAGACGTGAATGAACCCAGCATTATATAGGAATGCGGACTTAAGCGGCAAGTAGCTGATTTCATTCAATTTTATTTTTAGCTTACGTTTCTAGCCAAAACGTGACTGGACCATCGTTAATCAGCTGAACCTTCATGTCAGCACCGAATTGACCGGTTTCAACCTTTGGATGCTGCTCGCGACACAGTCTTACCAATTGCTCAAAGCCATGCAGGCCGTCCTCAGGGCTGGCGGCGCTGCTAAAACTGGGCCGCTTACCGCTATTGGTATTGGCGGCCAAGGTAAATTGACTCACTAACAATAGGCCGCCGGCGACGTCTTGCAAGGAGAGATTCATTTTGCCTTGCTCATCGCCGAACACCCGGTAAGTCAAAAGACGCTCACACATGCGCCGGATGCTGGTTTCATCATCGCCAGGCTGTACCGCGACGAAGGCGAGCAAGCCCTGATTAATCGCGCCGATAATTTTTGTATCAACTTCGACACTGGCCTGCGACACGCGTTGAATGAGTGCAATCATGCTGCATGCTGCCAGAGTTTATAAAAGTTGGTCAATGCAACACACTCCCGTTTAGACTTCGCAAATGAAATCATCAGCCTGGATTGGGCATTTTTTATTTTTCCTTGCAGCTATCGTTGGCCGCCTGCCACTGTCCTGGCTGCGCTTGCTAGGCGAAATGCTGGGTGTGCTGCTGTATCGTTTAAATACCCGCGAAGTAAAAGTGGCACGCCGGAATTTTGAATATAACGCATTAGGCAATACAAACGCCGCCAACGATTTAGTGAAAGCCGTGATGCGTTCGACTGGGCGTAATCTATTGGAAACATTACGCGTTTGGACGCGACCCCGCAAAGATAATCTAATCTTGATAAAAAATGTGCATGGTGTTGAGCATTTACATGCTGCGCAAGTACAAAAAAAAGGTGTGATTATTGCTGCGCCCCATTATGGAAATTGGGAATTATTGATCGAGTACATGGCCTCGCTGGGCACATTCGCGCTGGTCTATCGGGTGCCGGAAAAAACCTGGGGCGATGTTTTCTTGCGCCGGGCGCGCGGCGGTAAAAATGTAATTCTGGTGCCAGCTGAAACTAATGCGATGCGGCCCTTGTGGAAAACATTGCAGGCCGGCGGCATGGTCGGAATAACGCCGGATCAGCAACCCAAATTTGGTGGTGGTGAATTCGCGCCATTTTTTGGCAAACAGGCATTAACGCTTAGCTTGATTCCCAAACTAGCCGAACGCAGTCAGGCGCCGGTGATCTTTGCTTACACTGAAGCGACGGCCAAAGGTTTTGATTTGTTTTTTGAAGCAGCGGACGCACAAATCCACGATAAGGATTTGCTGCTGGCAACCAAAGTAATGAATGCGCAAGTCGAAGCCATTGCAAAACGTGACCTTCGGCAGTATCAATGGACTTACAAACGCTACACGCTTAGGCCGCCGGGTATCGGCGAAGAAAACCCTTACTGGCCATCTTGTTATTAAAAATGATGAATACTGAAATCACTGAACAAGTTCCGGTGCTAACCCCGGTAGATGCATGGCAGCCACTAGCACCGTCGGCAAAAAATGTATTTATTGGCGTTGCCATGGCTAGCGCCTTTTTGATCACGCTGGTGCCAGCCAGTATTTCGGTAATTGCCGAAGATGATTCGCCATGGTGGTACTTATTCGGCGCTTTATTACTGGCAACCACAATCGCAGGTATTGCCGGAACTATGGCGTTCAATCGCTGGCGAAATACTTTCTGGAAGCTCGATGACGAGGCATTGTATGTACGTCGGGGGAAAACCTGGTTTAAGCAAATTTGCGTGCCACGGTCACGCGTGCAACATCTCGATTTTGAACGTGGCCCGCTCGAGCGTCGTTATGGTCTGGCCACCTTGGTAATACATACCGCAGGTAGCCATGAGCGTGCGGTCAGACAAGCCGGATTGCCGGTCGCAGTCGCCGAATATTTACGCGACGTGCTGGTACCGAAGGATCGCGGTAATGACGAGTAATCCGGACGAAGTCACTCTGGAACCTGCCGCTGAACTACAACGGCGTTTGCATCCTTTGTCGTGGTTGTTTGTATTATTACTGCAGCTCAAGCAATTTGCGCTTCCGCTGATTATTTTATTGTTTACCGGTCGCGGCGATCGCAACGAATTATGGCCCTTGATTGGTGTTGCGCTATTGGCGATTTACTCGATATTTCAATATTTCACTTATCGCTATCGCGTTTTGGATAATGAATTAATTGTTCGCAGCGGGGTTTTTCAAAAAACGGTACGGCATATTCCCTTTAGTCGAATTCAAAATGTATCAATCACCCAAAATATTTTGCACCGCCTTTTTAATGTTGCTGAAGTAAAGCTGGAGGCTGCCGGTGGTGTTACACCGGAAGCACAAATGCGGGTGCTGAGTCTTGCTGATGCACAGGAACTCGAAGCGCTAATCCGAAGCCACGTCACTGTCGCAAGCTTAGCCACGATTACAGAAAATTCAACATCAAACTTAGAGGTACTACATCAGCTTTCTGTGGTCGACACTGTGAAACTCGGGCTAATTAATAATCGTGGGATGGTATTAATTGGCGCTGCGATAGGTGTCATGTTTCAAACCGGCAATGACATGATGGGCGACTTCATCAAGACCGGATTCAACTTTATGTTTGGCTGGTCAGAGAGCTTGCACATGGGAGCCACTTCCAAGGCTCTGGGCATGCTTTTCGCGGTTATTTTATTTTTAGTGTTAGTTCGGATTTTTTCAGTAGTGCTGGCATTATTGCAATATTACGATTTCAGTTTGTCTCGACTGGGACGACGTTTAACCGTCCAGCGTGGCTTATTGTCGCGACTGCGGAGTAGCCTTCCGCAACGTCGCATTCAAGCCTATGGCTTATTTGAAGGTTGGCTACACCGTCGTTTCAAAAAACGCAGCCTGAAGGTCGATAGCGCCGCAGGCGCGGCCTTGAATGAAGAAGGAAAATCACCTTTGCGCGACTTGGTGCCACTTGCCACTCCTAGTGAGATGGATACTCTGATTGCACGCTTTTTGGGCAACGAGCAATGGCCTATTCAAACTTGGCATGAGTTGCACCAAGATGCTTGGAAACGCGAGTTTCTAATGCCGGCTTTGTTTATTTTGCTCGCAGCAATAGGCGGCGCGGCTTTCTACTCGCTTTATGCAGCACTTGTTTTGCTGCTAATTCCAATTTTATTGCTGCGGGCAAAAGTGTGGTCGGCGCATGCGGCATTTGCCCATACCGAACATTTAATTGCGGTACGCGAAGGCTGGCTTTCCCGCGAATGGCGTTTTGCCGAAATCAGTAAACTACAAGGCTTGAGTTTACGTGAAGGTATTCTGGATCGCCGTTTCGGCATGGCCAGTCTTTATCTGGATACCGCAGGTGCAGCAGCAATGTCGTCTGCATTCCGCATTCCATATTTGCCACGCGAACAGGCAAATATTTTAATGGCGCAACTCTCAACAAAAATTAGTCACGGCCCGCTGCCGTTCTGATTTTATAAACGTAGCGGCGCATGCTTGCGACCGCCATGGACGGCGGGAGTGTCGAAAACGCAGGAGCAGTTTTCGACCTGCGCCCAAAATCTATCGCAGGATCAGGGCGCAGCAAGCATGCGCCCCTACGTTTAAATAATTCAAGCCGTACAAGCAGCGCGCCTACGATTATTCCCGCCAGAATTGCGGGGTGAGCAAAACCAGCACGGTAAAGATTTCCAGACGCCCCAGAATCATGGCAAAGCTGCAAACCCAAATCGATAAATCATCTAATGCCTGAAAATTCGAGGCGACTAAACCCAGCCCCGGTCCCATATTATTGATACAGGCAGCAATAGCAGAGAAGGCGGTCACGATATCAACGCCTGTCGCCGCCAAAATCAGCGTCATCACCAAGTAGCTGCAAATATAAAGTGTACAAAAACCGGCGACGGAGATGACAACACTTTCGGAAACGCGCTTGCCACCCAGCGTTACTAAAAATTGGCCTTTCGGATGCACCAGTTGTTTGATTTCACGCAAGCCTTGTCGCACCACCATCTGTACACGCGCGACTTTCATGCCGGCAGCTGTAGAACCGGCACAGCCGCCAACGAAGCCGATCATGATTAACAGCAAAGGCGCCAAACCTGGCCAATCAGTGAACTCACCGGAGGTAAAACCGGTGGTGGTAATATTTGAAATGACCTGAAAAGTGCCATGGTGTAGTGCATCAAAAATATTGCTGAAGCGTCCTCCAAAAAAAAGGCTGGCCGATACAATTATTGAAATGAGTAGAGCAATGATGATGAAAGAGCGTAACTCCGAATCGCCTTGATAATGGCCCACCGTAGCGCGTCGCCAAGCATACCAATGCATACCGAAATTAATGCCGCCCAACATCATGAAAATCATCGCAATACTTTCTAGTAGAGGCGCATTCCAATAGGCAAAACTACTGTCATGGGTTGAAAAGCCACCGGTCGCGACGGTCGCCATTGCATGGCAAATAGCATCAAACAAGCTCATGCCGCCAAGCCAATAGCTAAGTGCGCACAGCACATTCAGGCCCAGATACACCATCCAAAGTGCGCGCGCAGTTTCTGCAATCCGCGGGGTTAATTTATTATCTTTTTGAATGCCATTGGTTTCGGCTCGGAAAAGCTGCATACCACCAATTTTTAGCATTGGCAAAATCGCGATCGCCAAAATCACGATGCCCATACCGCCATAAAAGTTTAGCGATTGCCGGAAGAACAACATGCTGCGTGGCAATGCCTCGAGACCAGAAATGGTGGTTGCGCCGGTAGTGGTAAGTCCTGATGCAGCTTCAAAAACTGCATCGGTATAAGACAGATGCGGCGCTGCCAAAGTGAAGGGCATCGCTGTAATCAAGCTGGCAATAATCCAGATGGCGGTGGTGATTAAAAAACCATCACGTAACCGTAGCTCATATCGCACATGTCGTACCGGCCACCAAAGCAATAAGCCAAGAATACCCGGTGTTGCCATGCTTTCTAGAAATGCTGCGCTGGTGTTTTCGCCGAGCGCCAACGCAATCAATAATGGCGGCAGTGAAATCAGGGATGAGGCCGCAATAATGGCGCCCATAATTCGAAGCATGGCTTGCATGCGAAGACTCACAGGCTTGAACCCCCGGCCTGAAACAACATATTGACCTTGGACAACTGGCGCTTGTCCATCACAAATAAAATTACGTGATCGCCAGGCTCGATAACCAAATCATGATGGGCAATCAATAGCGTCTCGCCACGCACAATGCCGCCAATCGTTGTGTTTTCCGGCAACTCCAGTTCTTCAACCGAGCGGCCAATCACGCGCGAGTTTCTGCGATCACCACGCACGATAACCTCGATCGCTTCGGCAGCGCCGCGTCGCAGTGGATAGACGTAAGCCGGCGCACCTTCGCGGATATGCGATAGCAATGCGCCGAGAGTAACTTGTTGTGGACTGACCGCAATATCAATGCTGCCGCCCTCGACTAATTCTGCATATGAAGGACGGTTAATCAACGCCACCACACGTGGGCAACCTAAGCGCTTTGCCAGCATGGCAGAAAGAATATTGGCTTCGTCGTCATTGGTAAGTGCGCAGTAAATATCGGTTTGGTCAATATTTTCTTCACGCAATAAATCTTCGTCTGCGCAATCACCGACCAGAACAATGGAGTTTAATAGGTCTTCGGCAATATTTCTGGCACGATCACGTGAACGCTCCAGAACTTTCACCGAATATTTTTTCTCGATCATGCGGGCAAGATTGCGACCAATATTGCCGCCTCCGGCAATAAAAATTCGCTTGGTGGGGCGTGCATCGAGTTTGCGCAGCTCGCTCATAACGAGTGAAATATTTTTTTGATCTGCCAGAAAAAACACCTCGTCATCCGACTCGATTACGGTGTGGCCTTGTGGACGAACTGGTTTGCCATTGCGAAAAATGGCCGCAACACGGGCATCAACATTACTAGGTAAATGTTGCCGAAGCTCGCGAATTTCCTGACCTACCAACGCACCGCCAGACACCGCACGAACGGCCACCAATTGCGCGCGACCGCCAGCAAAGTCGAGCACCTGCAAGGCACCGGGATATTCGATGAGTCGCTTGATATGTTTGCAGACTAACTGCTCGGGGCTGATTGCGGTATTGACGACCGCATTGACGCCGCCCTCGGTAGCCAATGACAAATATTCGGCTTCACGTAAACGTGCCACACGAGTTTTGGTTTTGAATTGTTTTGCCGCTACTTGGCAAGCGACCAAATTAACTTCATCGCTTGAAGTCACCGCAACCAGTAATTCTGCTTCATCGGCGCCTGCCTGTGACAGGACGCTCGGTAATGATGCGTGACCGACAACGGTACGAATATCGAGTTTTTCCGACAGTTCGCGCAGACGATGTATGTCGGTATCGACCACGGTGATATCGTTGTTTTCAGAGGCAAGCGCCACCGCTACTGAGGTGCCGACTTGTCCCGCGCCAAGAATAAGAATTTTCATTTAACTCCCTTGTCATCCGTAACAGAATAACCCTTAAACAAATAATAATGGCGTTGAAACTTCACGGACACGTTGCCGTCGCAGCTTCACCGATTAGCCACCAGCTTCTGCGATTAGCATTACCGAGCGAGATCGCATCGGTATTTTTAAAGTCGATACATTGTGTGTGCTTGCTCGATTGCAGCAAAAGACGTCTTTGCTTGGGCGATACTTTTAACCACGCTACACCTTTTTGCAATTGTGTAATCGGCAATTCCAAAAAGCCAAAGTCGGTTGTCGGGCCTTTCGCCTGAAGCAAATTTTGCTCTTTCCAATCAACCAAACCGATGGTAGCTTCCGGGCCAGCGAGTTGACGAGCGCGCGTCATCACATCTTTTGATGAATTGGCACCATCAAGCACGGGGTAGGCAACAAAACTGTAGCCGCTCCAGAGCAACACAAAGAAGACCAGACAACTATGCAATGGTTTTTTATGTCGAAACAATACACTGGCGATAAAACTGACACCACCAACAGTAATCAGCATCCACCATAAAGGATCAAGCTGGCTGGCTCCTCGTTCAAGTATGAATTTTTTCTCGAAACCTGGCTCGCCCAATAGTGCTTGCAAGCCGAGCGCGAGCACCACCAAGCTGATGAATGTAATCAGCGCAAACAATATGTAACGAAAACTGATTCGCTCCGACATAGTCTGCATAAACGGGGCCGCTGCCAACGCAAATGCGGGCAATGCCGGCAATATATACATATCGCGTTTGCCACTACTTAAACTGAAAAATAGTATGACCAGCAAGGCCCAGGCCAGAGGCAACAAAACTTTGGCATCTTTTACCAGCGCACTGCGATACCAGGGCTTCCAAAGCCAAAAAAACGCGAGTGAAAACGGCAGCCAAAATAGCAGCATGATTTCTGCGAAATACCAGAAGGGCTCGTGGTGTCCCCAGGGATTGGCATAACGCTCGGCGGTTTGCCGGAATAAAATATCATTGAGGTAAGCCTGTTGTTCGACGGACCCACCATCGCGGACGGTCCATAACAATGGCACTAGCCATATGGCAATGGCTATCAGGAAGAAGACTATTCCACTCGACCAGCGCAGAATATTGTTATCTGCTTGCGTTGCCAAACCTTCGGCTTTGGCAAATCTCAATGCGATATACGGAATAAAAATTAGCAGCGGCAAAAAACCGACACCTTTGGTAACGATTCCAAGGCCGCAAAAAAAGCAGGCTGCATAAAACCAGCGCCAATGCGGGCCCAGCAAAAGATGACGAATAAATCCATAGAGCGCAATGGTGGTAAACAACACCAGGACCGGATCAATCTGAGCGCGTTTGAATTGATAGACAAATTGAAAACTAAACAAGATGGCAGTAGCGGCCCAGATACCGGCGCGCGGATTCCAGAGCCGACGCCCTGAATCGTAAGCCAGATAAAGTACCGCCATACCCGACAGCAATGATGGCAGTAAAAAACTCCAGCGCCAGCTACCAATAAGTTGATAGCAAACGGCCAATATCCAGAAGAAAACCGGTGGTTTATCGGGATATAACTGGATGCCGCGATGCGGAAATAAATAATTACCGCTGTCTACCATTTGTTTTGCGACCAGTACAAAACGTGGTTCGTCAGCGGGCCAAGGTTCACGTAAGCCATAACCGGCCGCCAGTACGAAGAATGCCAGCAACAATAACCAAAATAATTGTTTCCGGTCTTCACTGCTCAATACGGGTAATGCATTCATGGCGAGCGCTTAGCTGCGTTTATGTAAAAGCGCATAAAAGAATCCGTCCATATTGTCTTCGCCCGGAAAACGCTGCCTGCCAAGACCACTGGCGTGACCAAATTTTTCATCCAGCGGCTGTACGATGGCATCCTTATGCTCGGATAGAAAAGCGTTGATTTGAAATTCATTTTCCAACTTCAACACTGAGCAGGTGCAGTACAGCAAACGACCGCCCGGTTTTAGCAATGGCCAAAGCGAGTGAAGAATGCGCGATTGAATATCGGCCAGCTTTGCTATGTCATCGGCTTTGCGATGCCATTTAATATCGGGCTGACGTCGAATAATGCCGGTCGCTGAACAGGGCGCATCGAGCAAAATCGCATCGAATTGTTCACCGCCCCACCAACTTGGCGCGTCGGATGCATCGGCCATTTTTACTTCAATATTGGGCGAAGTCAGGCCAAGGCGTTCGAGAGTTTCATTAATTGGCGTAAGTCGTGCAGCGGCAATATCCAGTGCGAGAATTCTCCCATCACCGACTAGTTCGGCTAGGTGGGCAGTTTTTCCACCGGGTGCAGCACAGGCATCCAGAACATATTCGCCGGGCTTCACGCAAAGCGCTTCGACCGCGAGTTGTGCAGCGCCATCCTGCACCAAAAATTTTCCGGTGCTCCAGCCGGGCAATACATTCAGCGCCTGATGTTCGTGAACACGAATGGATTTGTCGGGGCTTTCGGGAGCATCACATTCAATGCCGGCCTCATGAAACTCGCCCAGCACTTCTGCGCGCGAACCACCCAATGAATTAACCCGTAACCACAGTGGCGCTGCTTCGTTATTGGCCCACAAAATATCGTTGAAATTATTCGGCCATTCGTGTTGCAGTTGCTTGATCAACCAGTCGGGATGACTACTTTGAATCGCCTGATTGCTGGACGTTGGTAAAGACTCGCGCGTTGCACGCCGTAAGATCGCATTGACCAACTTTGCTTGTGACTCCTGCCCTACTTGCTTTGCTGCATCGACACTGGCTGACACCACTGCATGTGGCGGCATTTTCATGCCGTGCAATTGGGCCAAACCGGTCAGCATTAAACATTGAATCGGATAGTCTTTTCGCGGCAACGGTTTGCTGAGCCATTGCGATAACACAAACTCGTAATAACGATGGTGGCGTAATGTTGTGAAACAAATCGCTTCGAGCAAAGCACGATCGCGCGGATCTTTTAACTCGGTAATGTTTTGCTGCAATACCGCTTTCAGCGAGCGCTTCGCGGCTAACACCTGTGCAATGAGTTTTGCCGCCAATATTCGAACTTCAGTGCCGGGGCTTATTGCACTGCTGGCATTCATGACGCTACTCGCAAGCCAGGGTGCGCATTCAAATAATCGGCAACCGAAATCACGCGGCCGCCTTCACGTTGCACCTGCAACAAGCGCAGAGCACCATGGCCACAGGCGATATCCAATCCATGCTGGCTCGCTAATAAAAGGGTGCCCGGCGTTTGTTTGTGATCCAAAGGAATCGCAAGCGCCTGATGTATTCGCAGTCGCTCGCCATTAACTTGTGCTTCGCAAATGGGCCAAGGATTAAAGGCGCGGATTTTATTGGCCAATATTTCGGATGCAAGCGTCCAATCAAGCTTGGCTTCTTGTTTATCTAGTTTGTGAGCATAAGTTACACCGGTTTCGGCTTGCACTTGCGCAACCGGCTTTATGCCGGCTCGTAATAATTTCAAACCATCAGTTAGCACCTCGGCACCCAATGTCGATAATCGATCATGCAAGCTGCCGCCGGTATCGCCGGCAGAAATTATCATGCTCAAAGATAATAAAACCGGTCCGGTATCCAAACCTTTTTCCATCTGCATTAAACAAACACCGCTTAGCGAATCACCAGTTTCTATTGCACGTTGAATAGGTGCGGCTCCGCGCCAACGCGGCAACAAAGAAGCATGCACATTCCAGCAGCCATGCTTCGGAATATCGAGCACCGATTGCGGCAGCAATAATCCATAAGCGACCACTACCATGATGTCGGCATTGAGTTCGCGCAATACTTTTTTACTATCGAGCGATTTAAAATTTTCCGGTTGTTCAATATGCCGACCGTGCGCAAGTGCACTTACTTTAACTGGCGATGGCGTTAGCTGGCGTCCACGTCCTGCCGGACGATCTGGCTGCGTGTAAACCGCTACAACATCGCCGCAACGCGCAGCGGCAAGCAAACATGGCACCGCAAATTCCGGTGTGCCGGCAAACACGATTCGCAATGTCATCAGCCTTCGTCTTCGTCAGCTAATTTACGTTGTTTGGCCAATTTCTTTTTAACTAATTCGCGTTTGAGAGGCGATAAATAATCGACAAACACTTTTCCGGCAAGATGATCCATTTCATGTTGAATGCAAATGGCCAGAAGTCCGTCGGCAGCAAGTTCAAAACTCTTGCCATCACGGTCAAGCGCCTTAACGCTAATTTTGTCGGCGCGTTTTACATCGGCAAAAATGCCCGGCACCGATAAACAGCCTTCTTGATAGGTTTGGCTACCTTCGGAAGACAGTATTTCCGGGTTGATAAACACCAATGGCTGTGACTTATCTTCGCTGACGTCCAACACCAGTACTTGCTGATGTACATTGACTTGGGTCGCTGCCAGCCCGATGCCTGGGGCCTCATACATGGTTTCAAACATATCGTCGATCAGTTGGCGTGTAGACGCATCAACCTGCGCAATGGGCTTGGCAACAGTGCGCAATCGGGGGTCGGGGAATTCAATAATGGGTAGTAGAGCCATGAGTTTTAGGGCCAAAATCAAGATTATGAGGGCAATCTGGACATTATAAGCTGCTTGGGCTTGCTTTCCTTACCTAGTTTTGGGCTATAGTCTCAACCGTAACCCTTGGGGAATCAGGTGGATAGCCGTCATGCTTAAA
>JAYUUM010000134.1:0-11302 GCA_043754555.1 Arenimonas sp.
AGCACATGATTAGCACGGGTTTCCATATTATTTCTCCAGCAAATGTTGTGCGCCTTGTGCAGCGCGGCCACGCGGGCCATGAAAATATTCCTGCACCCAAGGGTGGTCAAATTTTTCTACATCTTTAATCGGTGCATTAATCAGTACTTTTTTGTCGGCGATGACTGCTACACGATCACAAATGGTGTAGATCGTGTCGAGGTCATGGGTGATTAAAAAAACCGTGAGCCCTAGTGCTTGTTGTAATGTGCGAATGAGCTGATCAAAGGCCGCCGCCCCAATAGGGTCAAGTCCGGCGGTGGGTTCATCCAAAAATAGTAAAGCCGGATCAAGTGCCAGTGCCCGTGCAATGCCTGCGCGTTTTCGCATGCCGCCAGAAAGTTGTGATGGATATTTGCTGGAAGCCTCGTCTGACAAACCCGACAGTCGAATTTTCAACATGCAAAGTTCATGCACTAATGCCTCTGGCAGCTCGCCGTAATGCTCTTTTAATGGCACGGCGACATTTTCTTCGACCGTTAGCGATGAGAATAAAGCACCGTTTTGATACAGCACTCCCGTGTTGGTTTCAATTTTATGGCGAGCGTTGGTGTCTTCTGAATACACATCCAGACCAAAGACTTCAATGTGGCCTGCCTGTGGTCTTCGCAATGCCAGAATGGATCGCATCAAGACCGATTTCCCGGTTCCCGAGCCGCCGACAACGCCGATAATTTCTCCGCGTTTCACATCGAGGTCCAGATTATCGTGCACCACTTGTTCGCCGAAATTATTACGAAGCCCGCGCACGCTAATAGCGATGTCATCAACTTCGCTCACCAGTCCATCTCCATAAAGAATAACGCAGCTAACGCGTCAATCAAGATGACTAGCGAAATGGTTTGAACCACACTCGATGTTGTTCGCTCACCGACGGACTCGGCGGTGCCTTGTACTTGAAAGCCCTCAAGGCAACCAATCAAGGCAATGATGATCGCGAATACGGGCGCCTTCGAAATGCCAACCCAAAAGTGCGTAATCGAAATCGATTCGTGCAAACGTACGGTGAATAGTTCCGGTGATATATCCAGGCTCGCGTAACAGACCGCCATGCCGCCTGCCAGTCCGGCCATCATGGCAAGAAACGTCAGCAAAGGCAGCATCAATACCAGAGCGAATAAACGTGGCAGCACCAATAATTCAATCGGGTTTAAACCCAGTGTGCGAATGGCATCGATTTCTTCGCCGCTTTGCATAGCACCAATTTGAGCGGTGAAAGCGCTCGCAGTGCGGCCGGCTAACAAAATGGCCGTCAGCAAAACGGCAAACTCGCGTAAAAACGCGATGCCTACCAATTCGACCACGTAGATTTCGGCACCAAATTCACGTAACACCGTGGCACCAAGAAAGGCGATAACTGCGCCCACCATAAAGCTTAGCAACAGCACCAGAGGCACTGCATCGACGCCGACTTGTTCCATATGATGAAAAGTCGATGTCACCCGAAAACGGTGCGGTTGTAAAAGCGTTTTAATACTCGTTTGCAGCGTGAGGCCACTAAAGCCGACCAGTGCGAGGGTCTCTTTGGCGTAGTCTTCCATCGCAAAGCCGAGTCGCTCGAGCATTTTACGAAAGCCATAATCTTTTTTGCGTATGACCGGCGGCGTTTCGCTTAATTGCCGCACGGCGTTCATCAGGGCCTGGTGCTCGGGCCGCACATCAATTTCTTTGAGTGCTAAACCGGTCCGCGTCGCTAATTGCGATAAAAGCATGGCACCGGTGGAGTCGAGTCGTACAATTTCGCGACCATCAATATCTTTCACTTGCGAGGGTGCTTTTTCCAGCAAGGCAATACAGGCCTGCGCTGTTTGCAGTGTCCACTCACCGGTCGCATTAATAATGTCCGGATCGTCGCGGTGCGGGCCAATATGAGGGTCGGTATTTGTCATCTTGCCCACAGCATGAACGAAACTCCGCTTAAGGTCAGCCCCACCCCGATAAATCCGCGCCGCGTTAGTGGTTCTTTTAGCCAGAACCACGCCAATAAAAGGATAAATATCGAGGCGGTTTCATTGAGAATGGCCGCGACCGAGGCCGAGGTAAATTTATAACCGGCCAGCCAAAACACCATCGCGACAAACTGCCCAACGAATGCAGCCAGAATCAAAGGCCGCCAATGCAGGTCTTTGGGGGCCTTGAGCAGCGCGAATTCCCGGCGAAAACCGGCTATCAGCACCATTCCAACAATAGCGCCGAGCATGCGGAAGCCGGTGACCCAGAGTAGTGGCTGGGATTCTAAAACCGGTTTCACTAAAACAATGGAAATTGCCATTAGCCCGATTGAGATCAAGCCAAAAAGCAGGCCTCTGCGAAAATCATGCGCGGGTTTACTGGCTTCTTTCTGCGTTGGTTTGGACGCCAGAAAAACACCCGCACTGACCAGCGCAAAGCCGCACCATTGCCAGGCATTCAAGCGCTCGCCGAGAAAAATAAAACTCAACACCAGCACAAACGGTGAATAAAAATTCCCCAAAATGCCCATGCGACCGGCACCGAGCTCATTGAGTGCGCGGAAATACAGAGTGTCGGCCAAGCCAATTCCGATGAAGCCGCTGAGCACTGCTAGCAGAATTTGCCGGCTTTCAAATTGCGGTATTGCCAAGCCGTGCAACAAAGGAATGGCGGGAATCAGCATAGTGAAGACAAGACAGTTCTTCAAAAAATTAAGCTGTAAGGGCGGCAGACTTTCGCCCAAGCGGCGATACAAAATGACACCGACGGCCCAGGCAGCGGCGCTTAAAATGGAAAATAATTCGCCAATTCCGTGTGGCATCTGAACACTCATCTAGGAATAGGCATTGTTACATGCTGCAAGAACTTTCGCTTTGGGTCATGCTACACGCTCTATTTCTGCCCGGCTTCCGCAGGACATTTACGTGCAATCACCTCATCTGGCCGAACTAAAAAAGATTGAATTCATCGTGGAATTGGCGCGACGTTTGCATATCTACGGCACATCGGCACAACGACTGGAAGCAGCAGTAGAAAAAGTGGCCAACAGACTAGCCATTGATGCCGAAGTCTGGTCGAACCCTACCGGCATATTATTAAGTTTTCACGATACCGAGCGCGGGACGCCATACCGCATGACTCAAGTGATTCGTCTCGAGCCGGGCGATGTTAATTTGGGTCGCTTGGCAAAAGCCGATGCGATTGCAGAAGATGTGCTTGAAGGAAAGCGAGACATTGTTGCCGGCTTGGCAGATTTACGTGCACTCGATAAGCCGCCGCGCCCTATTACCATTCCACTGACCATTCTGTGTTTCGGCCTGGCGTCGGCGTCGGTGACCGGACTGTTGCCTAAAACCGGCTGGGCCGATTTAACGGCAGCGGCGATTCTAGGTGTGATGATTGGTGCAATAACCATCTACACCGAAAAATCCCGCCGCTGGGTTGATGCACATGAAGCCATCTCGGCATTTATCGTGACTTTGCTGGCGAGTGCCATCGCCACTTTTATCGCGCCATTGTCTTTACAAGGCGTGGTGATTGCCGCCTTGATTGTCTTGATGCCGGGTCTGACCTTAACCACCGCGATTACCGAATTATCAGCCAAGCAATTAGTTTCAGGCACAGCGCGTTTTGCCGGCGCGCTGACTATCTTGCTTAAACTCGTGTTCGGAACGGTCGCTGCCACGCAAATTGTTGAGGTGCTGGGCTGGGTGCCGTTATCGAATGCCAATATGCCGACACTACCGGAATGGATGCCGTGGTTTACCTTGCTCGCGGGTTCGTTCGCATTTTCGGTATTGTTTAAAACCGCGCGCCGTGATGTTTTATTGGTGATGGCGTCGGTATGGCTCGGTTATTTTATGACCAAGCTGGGCGCGATGTTGCCAGGCGCTGCCGAAAGCCAATACCCGGTCGGAGTTTTTGTTGCAAGCTTTGTTGTAACTGCGGTGGCGAACGCTTATGGCCGTATCTTTAATCGACCCGGTGCATTAATACGCGTACCGGGCATTATTTTATTGGTGCCCGGTAGTGTGGGCTTCCGCAGTTTCAGTTTTGTCTTTGAACGCGATCTTTTGCTTGGACTCGATATGGCCTTCGCCGTAATTGCCGCCTTGATTGCCCTGTTAGCTGGCATTTTATTTGGCAATTTGCTGGTGTCGGCACGACGGAGTTTGTGATTTTGATTGACGCCGTGGGAGCCGGGTTGCCGCAGTCAAGATCTACATCGTAGGGGCGCAGCAAGCAGCGCCCCTACGGTTGCTCACACTAGTTTTTGCATCAGCTCGGCTTTATCCAGATTCGCCGATTCGGTATCGCGGCGGCCGCGATATTCAAAGCTACCAGCTTCCAGTCCTCGTGCTGAAACAACAACACGATGCGGAATGCCGATCAATTCAATATCGGCAAACATGGCGCCGGGGCGTAGGCCGCGGTCATCCAAACAGGTATCGATATCTGCTGCATTGAGTTCGTCGTATAGAGCTTTTGCAGCATCATTCACCGCGGCATCATTTTTTGGATTGATCACGCAAACCGCAACTTTCCAGGGCGCCATTGATACCGGCCAGATAATGCCGTTGTCATCGTAGTTTTGTTCAATCGCTGCCGCGACAATGCGCGACACGCCTACACCATAGCAACCCATAAACATGATCTGGGCTTTGCCTTGGTCATCAAGAACGGTGGCACTCATCGCTTCGGCATATTTTTGTCCAAGCTGGAACACATGCCCGACTTCAATGCCGCGCGCTATGCTGATGCTGCCTTGACCGTCGGGCGACAAATCGCCGTCAATAATATTCCGGATGTCGGCAACTAGATCGGGTTCAGGTAAATCGCGGCTCCAATTAACGCCAGCAAGATGGAAACCTTTTTCATTCGCGCCAACAACAAAATCATGCATCGCTGCAACCGACAGATCGGCAATCACAAAAACCTTTTTCTTGGCATTAATTGGACCGAGGAAACCAGGTTCACTGCCTAGGTGTTCGGAAATTTCTGCTTCGGTGGCTAAACGATAATCGGCCATGCCTGTTAATTTTGCGAGTTTGATTTCATTGACCATATGGTCGCCGCGTACCAGTGCGAGTACGAAACCTTGCTCGCCGATCAAGGCAATGGATTTTGCCGTGCGGCCTAATTCGATCTGCATTAAAGCTGCGACTTCTTCACAGGTTTTCTGATACGGCGTATCGATCTTCCGCAACGCTTCCGATGCAGCAGCAGGTGACGAAGCAGGCGAAACACATTCCGCCATCTCGATATTTGCGGCGTAGTTTGAACCATCTGAAAACGCAATCGCATCTTCGCCCGACTCAGCTAGTACATGGAATTCGTGCGAAGCGCTGCCGCCAATCGCGCCGGTGTCGGCATTGACCGCACGAAATTTCAAACCCAGACGGGTAAAAATTCGTGAATAAGCGTCGTACATATTCTGATATTCGGTCGCCATGCTTTCGGCAGTAAGATGAAAGGAATACGCGTCTTTCATCAAAAATTCGCGCGCACGCATCACGCCAAAACGTGGACGAATTTCATCACGGAATTTCGTCTGGATTTGATAAAAATTAACCGGCAATTGTTTATACGAACGCAATTCATTACGGGCAAAATCAGTTATGACTTCCTCGTGCGTTGGGCCGTAAGCGTATTCGGCTTCCTTGCGGTCTTTTATTTTAAGTAGTTGACCGCCAAATTTTGCCCAGCGTCCGGTTTCTTCCCATAATTCTTTTGGTTGAATCGAAGGCATCGATACCTCAATGGCACCGGCGCGATTCATTTCTTCGCGCACAATGGTTTCCACCTTGCGCAGTACTTTCAAACCTAACGGCGTCCAGGTGTAAATACCGGCCGCATGGCGGCGGATCATGCCGGTGCGCAGCATTAATTGGTGGCTGATAACTTCGGCGTCGCTAGGAGTGTCTTTGGTGGTGCTGAGATGAAATTTTGAAAGATGCATGGGGCGCGAGAGGGTTCTGTAAGAGTCCCGCTATTGTAATGGCGTGAAGCGATTTATTGGGGTGGTTCCGGCGCAGGCGCTGCACTTTCGATGATGTTTTGATCATCGCGCATGTTTACCACCGTGTATTTACGAGATTTTGGTGGAGTTTGGGTAATTTGCGTTACGCCGTTGGCATCCCGCCATCGATAAAGCTTAGGTGTGTTGTTCAGATTTTTGGCGACTTGTTCGCGTTGAAGTTTTTGTTCAGCGCTTTGATAACCCGGATGACCCGCGAGCCACCATGCGCTGCTAATGGCTGCTATGGCTAGCAGCCAAGCGATGCCGCGATGCATTACTGTGCGCAGTTAACGGTAACAGTGGCTTTCATGATTTCTGTTTGCGCGGCGCGCTGTTCAGGCGTTAATTCTTCAGGTTTGCCATCGCCATTCATATCCATACTGATTTTGGTGTATTTGGCATCCGAAATCGTGGCGACATTTTTCTTGGCACTATCACAAGCGGCCGTTTTAGCCGTCAATTTATCGGCCTTATCCTTGGCCGCTTGTTCTTCTGGCGTTAATGCCTTGGCGGTTTTGTTCTTCACGGTTTTACGCTGAGCGGTTTGTTTGGCCGGTTCTACATCCGAATAATGAATGTTTCCTGCCTTATCACGCCATTTATAAACCTCCGCCGCATTACCGAGGATTGGGAAGGAAATCATCAAAATCAAGACTAAAGCGCGCATAAGTGACCTCATTCAAGCGAAATTATAGCTAGAGCAATGTATTCCTTTCACTTTGGGCTGGCAATAGCGCTCTGAGCCGTTAAACTGTGTTTATGGACAATCCAATCACACCCAACAAAATTACGCCGAATAAACATATTTATTTATTGCCGAACATTTTAACGACATGCGGCATGTTTGCTGGCTTTTACGCCATTTTAGCGGCAGCCAACGCTCAGTTTGAGTACGCCTGTGTCGCAGTTTTTATTGCCGCCATATTTGATGGCGTGGATGGCCGGGTTGCCCGTTTAACCGGAACTTCGAGTGAATTCGGCGTTCAGTATGACTCGCTCGCTGATTTGGTCAGCTTTGGTGTCGCACCAGCATTGGTGATGTATCACTGGGCCTTGGTGAATATGAAACACGATGGGGCCATGTTGGGCAAAATTGGCTGGGCTGCGGCCTTCTTGTATATGGCCTGCGCTGCATTGCGTTTGGCGCGCTTCAACACACAAGTAGGTGTGGTCGATAAACGCTGGTTTATCGGACTCAATAGCCCCTCTTCGGCCGGCATGATGATGGCCTTCGTCTGGTCAATGAACGAGTTTGGTTGGAGTGGCGAGGCCTTACGCTATTTCGCCTTGGCCGTTACCGTAGCTTGCGGTTTGTTGATGGTAAGTCGCTTTAAATACACCAGTTTTAAGGGGGGGCCAAAAGCCGAAGCAAAAAATGATCGGGTACCGTTTTGGGTTTTGTTACTGGTTGTCGGAGTACTGGTGGCCTTGTTTATTGATCCGCCACGCGTGCTATTGCTTATTGCGATTAGCTACGCCAGTTCCGGACCCATCATGTGGCTGTATTCCAAAATTACTCGCAAACCGGTGGAATGATATGTGGTCGGCGCAACAACAATCGATGTTGAATGCGATGGGTTACACCTTATATGTAAGGCCGAGCGCCGTGACTGGCGATGCTCCAGCTGTAGTTTCTACAGCACCGGCATTATTACCGCTGTCACCATCGGCTGAATTATCGTCTTCTGGCTCTGCATTATTTAAAGCCGTGATGAAGGCCGTGCAGGGAAAAGATATTTCGCAGCTCGGCATTGATATCGATGCGATGCGAAATAGTCCGAAAGCAAAGCGTGATTTATGGCCACAGCTGCGCCGGTTAATGAGGCACTGACGTGAACGCGCAAGTTTCCAATGCTTCGCAAATGCGGCCCATGCAACAGGCTGACATTGAAGCAGTTGATGCCATTGAACAGCGGGCTTATGAATTCCCGTGGACTGCCGGAATTTTTCGCGATTGTTTGAAGTCAGGACATCAGGCCTGGGTATTGGATTGTCGTTCCGGAATTATCGGTTATGGTGTATTGAGCTGTGCCGCCGGTGAAGGGCATTTATTGAATATTTGTATTGCACCCGAGCATCAAGGCCATGGTCACGGCCGCCGTTTATTGAAACGTATTATTGATTTAGCGCGCTGGCACATGGTCGATCGTGTGTATCTTGAAGTTCGACCATCCAATCCCGGTGCTATTGCCTTATACGAAGACGAAGGCTTTAACGAAATTGCTCGCAGGCCCAATTATTACCCTTCGAAGAAAGGTCGCGAAGACGCGATCGTGATGGCAATTGAAATTTTGCCGCCAGTGTAGTTTTATAATTCATGAGAGCGCCGTAAGGCGCGAATGAATCTGTAGCAATCTTTATTCGCGCCTGCGTAGCGCCTGCCCCGGCGAAGGCCGGGGCGCTCCCACGGAGCCTTGGCGCTTAAATTTTCCCGCGCTGATCTTTTAATGCATTCAATTGCGAGTTCCAATCGACAAGTCTCGTGCGTTCCTGTTCAACCACGGCAGCAGGTGCGTTCTTGACAAAGGTCTCGCTGGAAAGCTTACCGTTGCATTTTGTGATCTCGATTTCTATGCGTTTGATCTCTTTATCAAGACGCATTTTTTCTGCGCCTAAATCAATCAAGCCGGCGACCGGAATCAATAATTTTAATTCACCAACAACAGCCGATGAACTTGGTGGTGCTTCGCCAACTATCCATTCAATACTTTCGCATTTGGCGAGAAACTTTAACGACGATTCAAAGCGCGTCATGCGATCTTTGTCTTTCGCGTTGCCAGCCTGCAATAAAAGTGGGACATGTTTGGACGGTGGGATATTCAACTGACTGCGAATGGAGCGCAATTGAGTCGCCACGGCTTTCAGCCATTCGATATCGGTTTCCGATTGTGCAAAATCCCCGGTGACGTCGATCAATTCGGGGTAGGGCTGGGTGCTGATCGAATCGCCAACAATGCCGAGTGGCGTTTTAATGTTGTGCCAGATTTCTTCGGTCACAAACGGAATGAGTGGATGCAACAGGCGCAACAATGTTTCCAATACATATAATAATGTGTGACGGGTGGACTCGGTGGCAGCTTTGTCTACGGTCGCTTGGTCGGCTTGCAATGCAGGCTTGGCAAATTCAAGGAACCAATCGCAATAATCATTCCAGGCAAATTCATAAAGCGCCTGCGATGCCAGATCAAAACGATAATCGGCAAAGTGAGTATGGACTTGTTCGATGCAATGATTCAGGCGCGACAAAATCCAGCGTTCGGCGTCGGTTTTTGGTTCCGTAGGAGCGAGCTCTGCTCGCGAATGGGCTGCGTCGGTTTTTACATCGGTCGCGCGGTCGAAAAATGCTCCTACATTTTCGACACTCCCGCCGTCCATGGCGGTCGCAGCGCCTCCTACTTCCAGGTTCATCAGCACAAAACGCGCGGCATTCCATAACTTATTGCAGAAGTTTTTGTACCCGCCACAGCGTTCCATGTCGAACTTGATGTCGCGGCCATGGGTAGCGAGCGAGGCGAAAGTAAAACGCAAGGCATCGGCACCAAACGCTGGAATGCCTTCGGGGAATTCCTTGATCGTGGCTTTTTCAATTTTTGGTGCATCGGTCGGCTTCATCAAACCGGTCGTGCGTTTCTTGATCAATGCTTCGAGTGTGATGCCGTCGATGATATCGATCGGGTCCAGAATATTGCCTTTGGACTTCGACATTTTTTGGCCGTCTTTGTCGCGCACCAGGCCGGTGATGTAAACATCCTTGAACGGTACTTCGCCGGTGAAATGATCGGTCATCATGATCATCCGGGCGACCCAGAAGAAAATGATATCGAAGCCGGTCACCAGCACGGACGTTGGCAGACGTTTGGCGTAATCATATTTCGCCATGTCGCTTTCGTTCGGCCAGCCGAGTGTCGAGTGCGACCACAAAGACGATGAAAACCAAGTCTCGAGTACGTCGTTGTCGCGAGTTAAATTAATCTGAGAACCGAGATTATGCTGGGCACGTACTTCGGCTTCGTCACGACCAACATAAATTTTACCAGCCTCGTCATACCACGCCGGAATACGATGGCCCCACCAAAGTTGCCGCGAGATACACCAGTCCTGGATATTACTCATCCAGTGACGATAGGTATTGATCCAGTTTTCCGGTACGAACTTCACACTGCCGTTCTCGACCAAATTCAAGCCGCGTGCTGCCAGCGTATCCATTTTCACAAACCATTGGTTGGTCAGATATGGCTCGATCACCTGGCCAGTGCGGTCACCGCGTGGCACTTGCAGCTTGTGTTTCTTTTCTTCGACGAGCAGATCCAGTTCGATTAAATCAACCAGTACGGCTTTGCGAGCGACGTAGCGATCGAGGCCGCGATATTTTTCCGGCGCGTTATCATTAATATGAGCGGTGAGCGTCAGAATATTAATCATCGGCAGGTTATGACGCTGGCCAACGGCATAATCGTTGAAATCATGCGCAGGTGTAACCTTCACAACGCCGGTACCGAATTCACGATCGACATAATCATCGGCAATAATCGGAATTTCACGATCCGACAATGGCAGCTTTACTGTCTTGCCAATTAAGTGCATATAACGCTCGTCTTCCGGATGCACCATCACGGCGGTATCGCCGAGCATGGTTTCCGGACGTGTGGTGGCAACAACTAAGGAACCAGAGCCATCGGCGAGTGGGTAGCGAATCGACCACATCTTGCCGTCTTCTTCTTCGCTGATCACTTCCAGATCCGAGATCGCAGTTTTCAGCACCGGGTCCCAGTTCACCAGACGCTGGCCGCGATAAATTAAACCTTGCTCATAGAGTTTGACGAAGGTTTCAACCACCGCATTGGATGGCATCGGGTCCATTGTGAAAACTTTGCGTGACCAATCTCCGGAGGATCCCAGGCGACGCATCTGACGTTCAATGGTGTCGCCAGAAGTTTCTTTCCAGTCCCAAACTTTTTCGATGAATTTTTCGCGACCCAAAGTGTCGCGGGTTTCGCCTTTGCCCTCGAGCGCGAGATTGCGACCGACCACCATTTCTGTCGCGATACCGGCGTGGTCGGTGCCGACTTGCCACAAGGTATCGAAACCACGCATACGGTGATAACGAATCAGTGCATCCATCAGCGTGTGCTGGAAGGCATGCCCCATGTGCAAGGTGCCGGTGACATTCGGCGGCGGCAACATGATGGTGTACGGCTCGCCCTTGCCGGAAGGCTTGAAGCAGCCGGTACTTTCCCAATGTTGATACCACTTGGTTTCAAAGCTGCTGGGTTCAAAACTTTTTTCCATGAG
>JAYUUM010000135.1:0-11287 GCA_043754555.1 Arenimonas sp.
CCTTGTAACTTTGGATTAGAACGTGACGGACCAACTATTGATATAGCCTGTGTCGCCACCGGCATTATCATTCACACGCAACTTCCAGACGCCGTTCAACGCTTCGGTAGACGTATTGAGCGTCACTGTCTTGTTGATGTTGTCGGTACCTGCACCGCTGCGGTTGTGGATGTTGTACAAGCTGCCATCCGGAGCCACTAAATCAACTTTCAAATCACCTTGGTAGGTATGCACGATCGCCACGGTGACCGAAGTGGTTGTCGGTGCATTGCCGGAACGGCCAGACACGGTGATCGGACTATCGACTGTCGTGTTATCGCCAATCGCAAAGTCAGCTGTGTTGGTATAGGTTTGTGTTGTACCTCCACCGGTGGTGTAACTACCGGTCAAGCTGGCACCCGAGAATGCGGCGTAAGCTTTCAAGCGAACGTAGTAAGTACCCGCTTGTGCAGTTGCAATATTGCAAGTTTCTGCATTGCCACCTGCGTACGGACGGCAGTCATATACGGTATCGGTAGGAGCACTACCAAACTTCACGTACATGTCCAAATCACCCGTGCCGCCTGCGGTCACAAACTTCAGACCGGTTGCACCCGCTGGTACGACCATTGTGTAGTTCAACGACGCGCCAGTGGCGGCTGAAAGACCCGTTACAGCAACACCGTTGGCCAATACACCGCCCGTGGTAGGTGGCGTTGTTGCACAGCTCACACCAACAGAGGTGAACGCTGCGGTGACGTCAGCTTTGGTGAAACCAAGGTCAGTAGCGGCTGTTTCTGCACCGCAGGCACCTTGATTAAAGGTACTGCTCGACGTCCAGTACAAGTCATTGGCACGGGCAAATACTTGGAACGCTTTCTTGGTATCCCAGCCGGTCTTGGTTCCCAACAAATAAAACGCTTTGTTGTAAACGCCTGAGGAATAATGCACGTCCATACCGCTAGTGAAATTAGCCGCGTTATCGATAGACTTGCCATCTTGTGGCGGGTTGTTCATATAACGCAGTGAACCAGTGCCTTTGAAAATATCGGCACCCACTAGCCAGTCGTTACTACCCCGCATGAAAAATTCTGCCGCCTCACCGGCCATGTCCGAATACGCTTCGTTCATACCGCCAGATTGTCCGGAATAAACGAGCGCGGAGTTTTGCTCGGTGAAGCCATGTGACACTTCATGTGCCGACACATCAAGGCTAACTAGTGGATGGAATGTAGTAGCGCCATCACCGAAGGTCATCGCCGATCCATTCCAAGTGGCATTTTCATAATTAGTACTGTAGTGCACCCGCATCTGTAGCTGGAAGGTCAGCGGCGGTTTGCCGACATAGGCTTGGTACATATTGAACACAACGCCACCGAAATAATGCGCGTCGTTAAGAGGTGCAAAAGCACCATTGATGGCTTTTACGGTATTACGTGGACAAGCGTAAGAAAATGCAGTTGAACCCGATGTGCCACCGTTCAAATTGACGGTTTTGACATTGGTGTTATTCATCGTACACGTGGTACCACTTTGGGTAACATCCATGTAGCCGAAATCAGTACCGTATTCGTACTGGCCGGTCTTGGCGTTGCCACCGGGGCCTGTGCCGACCAAGGCATGATTCAAACCCTCCCACTGCTTGATTACAACACCGGTCTTGGCATCGAGGATCACATAGGGACGTGTCGGTGCACCGCCACCAGGACGATCGGCATAAAAGGAAACCACATAAGCCATGCGGGCCTTATTGTCATCGCCAATAAAAATCATCTGCCGCGCATCTTCGCGTTCTAATATCATCGAAGAAACTCGATTGCCAAGACGCACCTTTTTCGCCAATTGCAGGGCGCGACCTTTAGCAATAACGGGTGCACTGACATTCAAGTCCGCTTCCAAACCACCGACTCGCTGACCAAACATATTCTTGACCGAACCGGCTTTAGTTTCGCTAACAATTACTTGCTCGCCCCAAACTGGAACACCGCGGAAAGTTTGTTGATAGCGATAATGACGGGTGCCGTCTTTATCGGTCGCACTTGTCAGCACTTCGAGTTTCGAATTGGCGTCCATGCTGAGTAATTCAGCGTGACGCTCTTTCGCTATCTTGGCGACACCGCCGGCTTTGGCACTGGCGGTTTGGTATTGCGTATTGAGTTGAGCTACGTTTTGTTTTTGCAGATCAACGCGAGTTGCAGCTGTGGCTGATACAGCAGCGAAAGCAAGTAACAGTGGCGAAAGAGCAATGACGCTCTTCGCGCGATGGCGATTGGATTTCATGTTGCGATGTCCCCGGAATATAGAAGTAAAAAAACCGCTTGCGCGGAAATGTTTTTCTCACAACGCCCGGATCGCCCCCACCCCCCGATACACAAACTTTTCAGCAAAAGAACAGTTTCACTAAGCATTTGGTATGAGCTTTCGCGCCCGGACGGTGTGACGCAAATCACAAATACATCACACAGGACCGAACCTAACGTGACCCCGTTCACAGGTCACGCTGCAACGCAGCAAACGGAAAATACGATTAAGTTCGTTGAATTTACTTGACGCGAGACAGTAATTGTCTCGTCTAGATCAACGAATCACTTACTACCGAAGGTCTTGAACGATTTGGGTTTACGCGACTGCGCAAACGCGCCGATCAAAATTAGTAAAGGTCCACCGTAATAAGAAACCCGACAGTACCAGGGCAAGGCTTTGAATAAATCATCAAGCGCCGTCAATGGATTGGCTTGCATTGCAACAAGCGCATCTCCGACTTGATTGTGTGCAAATTGAACGGCACCCTCTTGCTCACCAAGCATATTCAATATTCCGAAACCGGCACTCACATACGACCAGGTAATGAAACTAAACGTCGATGCCCGCTCGCGAACAATCGCGCCCAGTTCCGGCGTGCTAGCAATACCTCCCCAAAAATAAAGGCTGTAAGCCAACATCGCAAAACCAATAACAAGACACAGCGGCACCCAAATTCGTTTCATCGCATTCCCCATTCACTATGGCGGTTTTATAACATACCGGTTTCAAGGCGTGCTGCGTCCGACATCATCGTTTGATTCCAAGGCGGATCAAATACCAAATCGACATCGGCTTCAGATACCGTCGGCACCCGCTCTACTTTTGTACGAACGTCTTCGACCAAAATATCACCCATGCCGCAAGCCGGAGCCGTCAGGGTCATTTTGATATTTACTTTTCTCGAGCCATCTTCCAGGCGTTCAATATCGCAATCGTAAACAAGACCCAACTCAACGACATTGATCGGAATTTCCGGATCGAAACAAGTCCGCAATTGCTTCCAGACTAATACCTCGACCGCATCGTCGTCTGCTTCGTTTTCCAGCTCTAGCGCTGCCGGGGGGTCTTTCCCCAATGCATCTGCATCTTCGCCGGCAATGCGAAATAAATTTCCTTCGACAAAAACGGTGAATGACCCACCCAGCGCTTGCGTGATGTAGCCAACACTGCCCGCCGGTAAAGTGACTTTTTCACCTTGCGGTACCAGCACCGCCGCACAATCGCGTTCAAACTTTACCGGCTCACTTGTTCTGGAATAACTCACGGGTTTCCTATCGCAATACTCAAAGATCGGCTATTTTAACGCTTGTTGAAGTTAGGGCGCTGTTTTGTCAGAAAAATCTCGTAACTCCTGGCTATGGCCGACTCTGGCCTGGTGTTTAGGCGTCCTTGGCATGGTGGGTATTTGGCTAAGCATCAGCGTATGGCTCGATTCACCCTGCTTGTGGATGACTATATTCGCCACTTTAGATATCGCCTTGATGCTGCGTCTTACTGACGTTAGCGCAGGTTGGTCACGCTTTATTGGCATTGTGACCGGCACGATGATTATCGTCCTTGCCAGCCAATGGTTAATTGCTGCCAATGCCTTCGGGGTTGTATTGGGATTGTGGCCACTCGAATCGGCGCAACAAATCGGCTCGGTATTGGCTTGGGAATTCACTCGGCTACGAGTGCTGCAAATGGATTTAATTTATTTGCCGCTTTCGATTATTTTGGCGTGGTTTTTAGGAATGCGCGGCTCAAAATAATTTCATTCGTAGGAGGGCCCTTGGGCCCGAATAATTTGAAACAATTCAGGCCCAAGGGCCTTCCTACGAAGCCTGACTGGCATCAATCAATGTCCGCCATCAATCGCTTTTAATTCTGAAATTAGTTCCGCAATGGCCGCGGCACCATCGCCGTACAACATGCGGGTATTGTCTTGATAGAACAGGGCGTTTTCGATACCGGCAAAACCGGTGCCTTTGCCACGTTTAATCACAATCGTATTTTTCGATAGCGACACATCCAAAATGGGCATACCGTAAATCGGCGAGGCCGGATCGGTTTTTGCAACGGGATTCACCACGTCATTTGCACCAATTACCAAACTGACATCGGTATTGGGAAACTCGGGATTGATGTCGTCCATATCGGCAATCAAGTCATAGGGCACGCCTGCTTCTGCCAGTAATACATTCATATGGCCTGGCATACGGCCAGCCACGGGATGAATCGCAAACTTTACCTTGACGCCGCGTTTCATTAATTGCTGCGTGAGTTCCCACACTTTGTGCTGTGCTTGGGCAACGGCTAGACCATAACCGGGCACAATCACAACGCGTTCGGCATACGCCATCATAGCAGCCACATCGCCCGCTTCAATTGGTTTTTGTGCGCCGCCAATTTCCTTCTGTTCGCCACTTGCACCGAAATTGCTAAACAACACGCCGCTTATCGGCCGGTTCATTGCTTTAGCCATCAGCTGAGTCAACATAGTACCGGCAGCACCGACCACCATACCGGCAATAATCAGCGCTTCAATGCCCAGCACATAGCCTTCAAACGCGACGGCTAAACCAGTGAGTGCGTTGTATAGCGAGATCACCACTGGCATATCAGCGCCGCCGATCGGCAGCGTCATCAACACACCAAAAACCAGTGCGGCGACAAAGAAACCAATAATGAGGGGTTGTTGCAAGAAAAATATAACGCCAATGCCTAACAACACCGACGCCAGAAAAATTAAACCGTTAAACCATTGCTGTCCGGGAAAAGTGAATCTTCTGTCCATGCGACCATCGAGCTTCGCCCAGGCAATGATCGAACCGGTCAGCGAAATGGAACCGATCAAACCACCAACGACGGCCAATACCAAGGTGGTTTGCGATGGCGCTATTGTTTTTCCACTGGAAAATTTCATTAATTCGACAAAACCAATCGCTGCTGCCGAACCACCGCCCAAACCGTTATACAAAGCCACCATTTGTGGCATGTCGGTCATGGCGACCTTTTTCCCGGATATCCAGGCGACAGCAGTGCCCAGCGCGACAGCGATAAATATCAACGCAAGATTATGCAAACCGGGCGTTAAAAAAGTGGCAACCGTGGCAAGCAACATACCGACACCGGCCCATTGAATACCGCTGCGTGCAGTTACCGGTGACGCCATACGCTTAATGCCGAGAATAAAAAGCAAAGCAGCCGCCATATAGCAGGCTTTAACGAAGACAGGCAGAAATGACTCAATCATTTTTCTGCTCCTGGTTTTTTGCTCGACTTGAACATTTCCAGCATGCGCTCGGTCACCACGTAACCACCCGCTGCATTACCGGCGCCCATCAGGACGGCAATAAAACCGATCACTTTTTCAAAGTTGGTATCGGCATGGCCTAACACCACCATCGCGCCGACCAGCACAATGCCATGAACAAAGTTCGAGCCCGACATTAGTGGCGTATGTAAAATCACCGGTACCCGACCAATAATTTCATAACCAGTAAATGCGGCCAGCATAAATACATAAAGTGCTAAAAAACCATCCATCTGTTAGAACTCCCCGACATGTTGACCCAATCATAACCGTTAGCTGAATACTCTGGGCAATAGGTCAACGATTTAAGTGCTCAGGCGTTTTTAACGTTGCCCCCTAGATGTTGCCCCCTAGATAAGGAACCAGCACTATGAAATCCATGATTTGGCTCTTGATTCCGCTTTTGTTGTGCGCTGGCCTCACCCAGGCAGCTGATCGTGGCGACCGTATGGAACGCCGCTGGGACTACCGTGGCGATGTGATTAATGCTCGACTCGATACACGCGCCGCTCGTCAGGATGCTCTCGGCCACGAGCATCGCGCTGACAAACTTGATCGCCGTGGTGACCGTATTGATGCAAAGTACGATCGCATAGGCCAACGTCGCGAGAGCCGTTTTGACCGCCGCCACCATCACTAAAATGATATTCGAGCAAAACGACTCGAATGAAGTCGCCGCCGATGAAGCGGCGATTCGCTTACCCGCCACGCTGGATGAATTTCTGGCGGGCGTGGAACGTCGCGCATTCCGAATGGCTGAGCTAGCGCTCAGTCATCGCGAAGACGCTATGGACGTTGTGCAAGACACCATGATCAAGTTACTGCAATATCGCGACAAACCAGCAGCCGAATGGTCGCCCTTATTTTGGAGCATACTGCGTCGCCAGCTCACTGACAAACATCGTCGTAATGCCGTAAAAAAACGCGTGATGCAATTTTTTGGAAAGTCTGATGAACAAGATGAAGATCCGATCAAAGCCCTGCCCGACCACAACGAAGACCCACTGCGTCGTTTAACCGATAACAGCTCATGGCATGCGTTAGGCAAAGCAGTCCGTGCTTTACCTGCACGCCAACGCGAATGTTTTTTATTGCGCGAACTACAAGGCTTGAGTGTGTTGGAAACGGCTGCTGCGATGGGTTGTTCCGATGGCTCGGTCAAGACTCATTTATCACGTGCGATGAGCGCACTTAGAATTCACTTGGAGGACTGGCAATGAACAGTCATGATGAAATAGCCATAAAATCGCGCGCCGTGTTTGAACACTCGGTTGCAACGCTTGATGTTGCCACGGCCAATCGTCTTCGTTTGATGCGCCGCGATACTTTATCGCAACACGCACCCAATCGATTCAAGGCACTGTTATTGCCGATGTCGGCGGCATTCGCCATTGCGTTGGGTGTTGCAGTATTTTTACCTCAGATGCAAGCGGGTAAAGCTATCAATGCACAAGAGACACTCTACATTTCTGCCGAAGATGACGCCGATGCCGACATGATGACGTGGCTGGCTGACGCACCGGTTGATGTTTCACTCCACCAGCAAGGTCGCTTGTAATGTTGCGCACTATTATTTTGGCTTTATGCCTATTTTCATGCTCTGCGTTTGCGCAGCAAGCCTCGGTACCACAGGGCGTTAGCGTACCCAGCTGGAAACAGCTTAGTGCCGAACAGCAGAAAGCCTTGCAAAACTTTTCGCAACGCTGGGATTCAATGCCGGCGTCGCGGCGTGTGCAAATTCTGGAACGCTACGAGCGCTGGAAAAAACTGCCGCCGAAAAAACGGGAAGCACTGCGGGAGGGCGCACAAAACTTTCAGGAAATGACACCAAAGCAACGACAAAATATGCGTGAAAGTATGCGCTACGTTCGGACGCTGCCGCCAGAAGAACAAAAACGTCTGCGCCGTTTCTGGACAACCCTCACACCACAGCAACGCACTCAATGGCTAGAAGAGGGTGGGCCGGGAATTGCACCGGAACCAAAACCATAACTCGTAGGAGGCCGCGCTTGCGACCGCCATGGATGGCGGGAGTGCCGGAAATGCAGGAGCCTTTTCCGGCCGGGCGACATCTCTGCGGCATCATTCCCGTGGCAGCGTGCGTGAGGCGCGACAAATCTGGCGAGATTTTTCGGGCCTAGAAGGCCCTCCTACGAGATACGCCGCTCAATTGGCCCGACCTACAACCCCATCAGGATTTATTGACACCATCATGCGTCAAGCAAGTTTTGGTAATCAGTTCGTCTTCCCAATCAAGTTTGAATACGCCTTCCTTGTCGATCATCAACGACAGGAAATTAAAGACATTACGCGCGTACATTTCGCTGGCATGCATCGCGCCTTGACTCGGCAGATTCAAAGGGCCGGATATCAGCACGCCATTGGTTTCATAATTTTCACCGGGTTTGGTCAGTTCGCAGTTGCCACCTGTTTCTGCCGCAAGGTCTACAATCACACTGCCGGGTTTTAGATTGCTTACCATTGCCGCGGTAATAATTTTCGGTGCCGGGCGGCCCGGAATGGCAGCAGTAGTCACAATCACATCGACATTTTTCAGATGCTCGCCCAGTCGGCGTTGTTGCTCGGCACGCTCTTCATCAGTCAAGGCACGCGCGTAGCCGCCTTCGCCTGCCGCAGAAACACCCAGATCCAGAAATTTTCCGCCGAGCGATTCAATTTGTTCGCGAGTTTCCGGACGCACGTCAAAACCTTCGACTTGTGCGCCGAGTCGACGTGCCGTTGCAATCGCCTGCAAACCAGCAACGCCAGCGCCGACAATCAAGACTTTTGACGGGCGAATGGTACCGGCAGCCGTGGTCAACATCGGAAAGAAGCGTGGCGCTAATTGCGCGGCCATCAGTACCGCTTTGTAACCGGCCATGCCGGCTTGCGATGACAATACGTCCATCGCCTGAGCACGTGTGGTACGTGGTAATTTTTCGAGTGGAAACGCACTAATTTTTTTATCGATAAAACTTTGTACGCGGGCGGCATCGGCATGAGGTGCCAACAGACCCATGACAACCGCACCGGATTTTAATTTTGCCAAATCGGAATTTGGTGGCGTTTGCACGCAAATCAGAATATCGGCATTCGCCAATATTTCATCGCGCTTGTCGGAAACATCTGCGCCGATGTAACTATCATCGGTGAAATGCGCTGTCAGTCCTGCACCGCGTTCAATCACTATTTTAGTTTTGAACGCGAGCAATTTCTTGCAGGTTTCCGGCGATAGCGCTGCACGACGTTCACCAGCAGCAGTTTCTTTGACAAAAGCGATTGTTACCGACATGCGCATCTTCCCCGAAGCAATGCCCCGCTCGTTAGCAGGGCGACTGGGTGATGCTACCGGATTTAAGGTCTCACTGTCATTGAGCTTCGGTTTTCAGGCGCCCCATAACGCTTTGCATGGCCTGATCGAACAGATTTTCCTGTTCGCGCACGACAAGCTTGCCTTGTTTCTTCATCGCGGCCAACTCTTCGACCGAGGCGACTAACACACGTACGCCACGACGATTCACAAACATCAAGCGCGATGAAATCGGGCTTATCCAGGACAGTTTTGCCGGATGCAATTTGTCGTCGTCGGCAGCCAGATGTACCCACATGCCAATCGCCAGCTTACGCAGTGCCGGAATGTCTTCGATGTCGTAATCCAAGGCATCCTTGTTAGAGACTACCGAAAGCAAAGGCTTGCGCTCTTCTATTAACGGCATTGCAATAATTTTTACGGTCGCCGGTTGTTGCACCATCGATTCCATGCTCACCTGCAGGCCACGAATTGTCTGTTGTGCCGATTCACCAGTAATGCCTGAGCTTGCCAGCACGGTTTCAAGCGGCTCGCGCATGTTGACCATCGAAGGCGCAATAGCACGACGACTCGGATGTTCGACATTCGGCAACAGCTCAAGCAAGGCGTCGGCAACGCCAAGTGCCGCATTCCATGGCTGACTGTCAGGACCTTCGCGCAACGCAATCATTGACAAATGGTGTGCCCAGCAACGGCTGAAAAAATCATCGACCGCTGCGGGTAAACTCAAACCTGAAACCCGTTTCGCCAATTCTGCAGAAGCCAGTGTGCGAGCTTGTTCCAGACGTTCCTGACCACGTTGCGCTTCAGTAGCACGACGTTCTGCCAGTTCCATGCGGCGGCGGTGCTGGTCAAGAAAACTGCGAAGCTCTTGTTCCAGCGTTTCAAAAATCGCTATGTCTTCATTGAAATCAGCGACTAGGACATCAACAGTATTCTCTGCTTTTTGCAGTAACTCGCGCTCTTGCGGGCCCTCCCCCTTATTGCCTTCCACTGCTTCTGCCAGTGAGTTCAATAAACGGCGTGCCGGGTGGCCTTTATTCATAAACATGCGGCGGTCGAGCACGGCGGCTTTGACATAAGGCACCACCAAACGCGACATTAAACCCCGCGCAAGCTGTTCAAAATCACGTTCGTCAAATAACACATCAAACAACATGCCGACTAAATCAACCGCGTCTTCGTCATCCTGACTTAAACGAATTTGATCCATTGGCACGCCGATATTTTTCGCACTGCGCAACATTTCTTTTTTCAGATCGTGAGCCAGCGATACCTTCGGGTCCATCATGGCTGCTTGCACCGCGTGCGGAACTTGTCTTTGTAATAAAGAAAGTACCGACACCATTTCCGCCATCGCCATCGGCCGTTCATTGTAATGTGAAGCGCCGCCAGAAAAACCTTGAGTACTACCAGTCACACCACCGTTGGCAGCCTTGTTCGGATTTGCGCCAGCGTTGGCAACACCGCTCGCCCCACCGATCATTGCGTTGCCGTTTCCGCCACCATTTATTTGCGGACGAAAGGCATGCAGCATGCTGCATAAAGCATCGAACATTTGTCTGTCATCGTTGCTGCCCTGCGCAGGACGCTGTGCAGCCGGTGACGGCGCAGGTTCAGGCGCCGCATCTACCGGGCGCGGGTTGCCCAATTCAGCACGAATTCCGGCAGCCGACATCCGCGCATTTAATTCAGTCAGCAAACTACCAAGGCTTTGTACTAATTCACGCTCAAAATATTTGTATAAAACAACGCGAACGCTGGGTGGCAATTGCACATCGCGCTGTGCAATGTAAATTGAGTTAGCCAGATTCGTAGCGCTCAAGGGGTTCAAGCTAGGGTCCAACTGTTGCACACTCACAAGCGCTGCAAAACGCTGGGCAATGACATTAAGAGCAGGACCGTGCGCATTGACGACTGCTTCTACGACAAATTCAGATGCCAGCTGCACTTCCAGTTCGTCATCAGCCACTAAGCTCATGACACGATTGGCGTTTAATTCTTGTGGAATGCCGTAACGCATCGATTCAAAACAGGACTCGAAATGTCGTTTAAAGCCGTTTTCGAGCGGCGTGCGCGCCATGCGTAATTTACGCATGGAGTCCATATGCGGTGAACCAATCAGCACTTCTTCTTTCTGGGCAAGATCGAACAACCAGTCATCCGCCTTACCCAAAACGCGACCCAGCAGCATCGTTAAATGACTGATTGTGTGTCTGCGTAGCGTGTTGAACAGTTCGGGATCGTTTTGATACGACCGCTCACCCTGCACATGGAATTCGTTCTGGCTCATAGCTACTCTCAGGAAACTCTTGGGGGATAGAATTGTCGGTACGGCTAAAGTATGCGTTCAACGAAATATAATCTGTGAACAATCTCTCACTTTTTCGTGTTTTCCC
>JAYUUM010000136.1:0-11252 GCA_043754555.1 Arenimonas sp.
CTGCTTGCTGCGCCCAAGCGCTACGATAGATTATGGGCGCAGCAAGCAGGCGCCCCTACGGGATTATTTCTTTGTGGACTTAATCATTCCGTAAATAAAAAGCAGAATAATCGCGCCGACGACGGAAGCAATAAAGCCGGCAGGGTCGCCTTCTTTATACCAACCCAAAGCTTCGCCGATAAATTTGGCAAGAAATGATCCGGCCACACCCAATACGATCGTCCAGATAAAACCAAGTTTGTCATCGCCCGGTTTCAATGCGCGTGCCAACAAGCCAGCTACAAAGCCAATAATGATTGTCCCGATTATTGCAAACATAAACATCTCCCTAATTTAAAACGTGTGAAGTTTGTAGGGTGGGCACCGCCCACCATCCACCGTTATTGAATGTTGCAGCAAAGGTGGGCGCTGCACACCCTACCAATTTATTTAAATAATTAACAGCAACCATGTTCACCAAAATGCGCGTTACCTGCATGCACGCCAACGCCACGCGTTAGTCCTTGTTCGCTTGCTTGATAATGATCGCCGATCACTTTTGCAACTACCGAAGTAACGCGCTTGCCGGTCGGAATATGCAGGAATTCATTCGGTCCGTGGGCATTGGAATGCGGGCCGAGCACACCGGTAATCATGAATTGTGCGCCCGGGAATTTTTCGCCGAGCATGCCCATGAATGGAATCGTGCCACCTTCACCCATATACATGGCCGGTGCACCGTAGAACGCCTGACTGGCTTGATCGATACTGCTTTCCAGCCACGGAGCTAGCAAAGGTGCGTTCCAGCCAGTCGATGCTTTTTCTACTTCAAAACTTACCTTTGCGCCATACGGAGGATTTTCCGTGAGTATGCGTTGCAATACTTCGCTGGCTTTTTTAGGGTTCAGGGTCGGAGGTAAACGCAAGGATAATTTTACTGCGGTGTGTGGTCGCAACACATTGCCAGCATTGGCCAGCGTCGGCATACCATCAACGCCTGTGATGGATAGTGCTGGGCGCCAGGTACGATTCAATACCAATTCGGTCAAATCCGGATTCATTGGCGTCATGCCCGCGATGAACGGAAATTTGTCGTACACGGCGGTGTCCAAAACTTTCGAACAAGAAATAGCTTGTTGCAATCGTTGATCAGGAATTTCCACGAATAAATCTTCAATCAAAATTTTTCCAGTGATCTCATCTTCTAAACGTGACAATAAATGTCGAAGAATCCGGAAGCTTGAAGGCACAACACCGGAAGCATCGCCCGAGTGCACGCCTTCTTCCAGCACACTGACTTTGAGATTTCCACCCGCCAAACCACGTAGCGATGTGGTGCACCAGAGTTGATCGTAATTGCCGCAACCCGAATCCAGGCACACTACCAGCGAAGGTTTGCCAATGCGTTCGGCAAGATGGTCAACATAGAACGGTAGATCATAACTGCCGGATTCTTCGCAGGCTTCAATCATCACCACGCAACGACTATGCGGTTTGCCCTGTGCTTGCAGCGCGCGAATGGCAGTCAGCGACCCAAAAATTGCGTAACCATCATCGGCGCCACCGCGACCATATAATTTGTCCTGTTTCAATACCGGCTTCCAGGGCCCGAGGTCGTCGGCCCAGCCGGTCATTTCCGGCTGTTTGTCCAAGTGTCCATAAAGCAGGACGCAATCATCGCCAGTGCCGGGGACTTCAATAAAAATAAGTGGTGTGCGGCCTTCAAGCCGAACCACTTCGACGACCATGCCGGCAATATCTTGTTGTTTGGCCCAGTTGGCCATCAAATCGACGGCTGCATCCATATAACCGTGTTTTTGCCAATCGGCATCAAACATCGGGGATTTATTGGGAATGCGGATGTATTCGATTAATTGCGGGACAATATCGCCATCCCAGGCGTCACTTACCAAACGATCGGTTTTTACGGTATCCATCAGGCTTCTTCCTAGTCGTAGAGCTCAATTCTAGACCTCATTGGCGCCCTTCACACCTTCGGCGAGAACCGGGGTAGGGAAAATCTGACATTCATCTACTGGATGCCCTGACCAAAATCCGGGTGTTCGAGCGATATTAGCGGCTAGGGCGAATAAGCAAACTATCTCCACCGAAACGGCATGGCCGCGACGGACTAACCCACCCAGGAGATATGTATGAAAAATTTATTCGTTATCGTAAAAGCCCTCGCACTATCGGCATTGTTGGCAACATCGGCTTTTGCCGCCGAAAAAGTAAATATTAATACCGCTGATGCCGCAACGCTGGACCGTGTGCTTATCGGCGTTGGCCCGAGCAAAGCCGAAGCCATCGTCGCTTTTCGAAAACAAAATGGTGCCTTTCGCAGCGCAGACCAAATGGTCGGTGTGAAAGGAATTGGTTTGGCCACCATCGAAAAAAATCGCGATCGCATTATGCTCGGCAGCGTTGCACCTGCTGCAGTAAAAGCAGCATCGGGAAAAACTGTCGCTGCAAAACCGGTCGCAACAAAGGCAAAAACACGTTGAGTGAAGTTGCCAAAATACGCCACCAGGAAAAGCCGCGCCTTGTGAGCGCGGCTTTTTTTGTTTGAACCCGTAGGAGCGCTAACGAGCGCGACCATCGCGGCCACGAAACAACAAGCAAGCCAAACCTTCAGGTCACAAAGCTTGATGCCAGCTTTTTTGTTTGACTGATAGGACGTCTATGAGCGTGATAATAAAAGACATTGTAGGAGCGCTCACGAGCGCGAACATTGAAGCCACGAACCATAAAGCCAAGACAAAACCTCCCGGTCACAAAGCTTTAAGAAAAGGTCGTGTTTCAATTCCCGGTCAGGCGTATCTGTTAACGACAACAACATTGTTTAGACGACCAGTATTTCGTGATTTCAATGCCGCTAGAGCGGTAGCATCGGTACACAATATGAAATGGCTTTGGCGCGATAGCCAGGTACTTGCCTGGATCTTAATGCCCGACCATTGGCACGGCCTGATTGTGATTGGAAAAAATGACGAGATTCATAAAATGATGGGTCGATTTAAAATGGCAACCTCCAAAATTGTTCATGACCGTTACAAAATAAATGGAAATTTATGGGCCAAGTGTTACCACGATCATGCCCTGCGAACCGATGAAGGCTTTCGTGACGCAGGAAGATACCTTGTGGCAAATCCATTGAGAGCCGGACTTGTGGATCATATTGGGCTGTATCCGTATTGGGATGCCGTTTGGCTGGATCCGCAAAACCCATATTCTGCCTTGGCGTAGGAGCGCTCACGAGCGCGATAAAGCTGCGGCAATGTGTGGTCGCACTCGTGAGTGCTCCTACGAGCGCTCTTACGGTAAACTTGGCGCATGCATATTCAGCTTATCCCTGCGAACGAATACCAACGCACGCGCTGGAAAAACGGTTTGGGTTGGACCCGTGAAATTACCCGACATCCATGTCACGATGATATGTGGCATTGGCGTTTATCCATTGCCGAAGTGGATAAAGACGGACCATTTTCTACATTCGAGAATATTGACCGCGAGTTGATATTATTGAGCGGCGAGGGCATGCGATTGAATTTTGCCGATGGTGAATCGGTGACCTTGAATCCGCCGCATGAAAAATATCGTTTTGCCGGTGAGCGTGAATTGAGTGCAGAATTAATTAGCGGCCCAACGCAGGACTTCAATGTAATGTGGCAACGCGATCGCTTTGATGTACAGGTGTTGCATCGCCCCTTGGTCGGCCCGATGGTATTTTTCAGCGAAAAAAACGTGACCTGGGCGATTTACATGCTGAGCGGACAGGCACAATTCAAAGATCAATCGCCTACTAAGCGATTACAGCAGGGCGACACTGCTTTGTTATTACCTGACGAAATTAGTGGCCGTTTAATTTTGGATGGTGGCGGTGAGGCTTTATTGGTAAAACTGATTCAATGCTAGAAATTTTTAGTTTCTATCATCGAAAGTAAACACTGCGCCGTCTTCAACCTTGACCGGAAACACTACTGTTGGCGTATAAGCTGGTGCACACAATGCTTCGCCAGTACGCAAATCAAATTTTGCACCGTGACGAATACATTCCACACTGAAGCCATCGATCGGTCCGCCCGCCAGTTCGCCACCGTCATGGGTGCAGATATCTTCAATCGCGTAATACTGGCCGTCGATGTTATAGACCGCAATTGCGGTATCGCCATCAAATACTAATTTGAATTCGCCAGGCAGGCAGTCGATAGTGGCGCAAACGCGAAGCCAGTTCATAGGTATTTTATCCGTCTAGGAGCGAGCTCTGCTCGCGATACAGGTTGCGAAAAAATCGATCGCGAGCAGAGCTCGCTCCTACGTTCAATTCTCACAAATCCTTAGCCAAAATTTCAAAACGTAAATCATCACGTTTTGGAATGCCAAAACGCTCATCACCATACGGAAATGGTTTGTGAATGCCGGTACGCGAGTAACCGCGGCGCTCATAGAAGTTGATCAGACTTTCACGAATATCAATCACTGTCATTTCCATGCGCTGGCAATCCAACTCTTCGCGTGCCTGGCGTTCTGCTTCTGCTAATAATAATTTTCCGATACCGCCGCCTTGCAACCCTGGACGTACCGAAAACATTCCGAAATAGGCAGCGGAATTTGCTTGCTTTTCAATATGGCAGCAAGCCAGCATTTCCCTGTCTTTTTCTGCAACCAAAATTTTATTGTCTGATGCAGCCAATGTTTTTTGCAGGCTTTCAGCATCGATGCGCTGGCCATCCAGTAGATCGGCCTCGGTGGTCCAGCCGGCACGACTGACTTCACCACGATATGCCGATTCAACAAGTTCAATCAGAAAGGGAATGTCATCTATTTGAGCGGTACGGAAACTCAGCATAATAATTTTCTAGTTTTATGAATCGCTGCAACAAAAGCATCAATCTCAGTTTCGGTATTATAAAAAGCAAACGAGGCACGACAAGTGGCAGCAACGCCGAAGAATTCCATCAACGGGTGCGCGCAATGCTGGCCAGAACGTACGGCGATGCCTTCCAAGTCGAGCAGGGTTGCCAAATCATGAGCGTGTGCGCCTTCTACTAAAAAAGAAATGACGGCGGCTTTCTCTGCTGATTCTCCGAAAATACGCAGGCCCGGAATTTGCTTTAAGGCTTTTGTTGCATAGGCCAGCAAAGCTTGTTCGCGTTGATGAATATTTTCCATGCCAATCGATTCAAGATAATCCACGGCTGCACCCAAACCAATAACACCGGCAATATTAGGTGTGCCGGCTTCAAATTTATGCGGCGGGTCATTAAAGATGGTTTTTTCGAAACGCACTTCCTTGATCATTTCGCCGCCACCAAAAAAAGGTGGCATGGCTTCCAGATGTTCGCGTTTTGCCCAAAGCCCGCCAGTGCCGGTCGGGCCGCACATTTTATGGCCGGTAAAAACATAAAAATCGCAACCAATAGCGGCAACATCCACTTTGCGATGTGGCACCGCTTGCGAACCATCAATAATTGTCGCAATGCCGCGCTTGCGGGCTTCGCGACAAATAAGTTCGACCGGATTCACGGTGCCAAGCACATTGGAAACATGCGCAATACCTAGAATTTTTACCTCGGGTGTCATGGCTTGCCAGAGTGCAGGTAAATCTATTTCACCCAGAGCATTAATTTCGGCTACGCGAATTTGCGCGCCGGTACGCTCGGCAATTAATTGCCATGGCACAATATTGGCGTGATGCTCCATGCGCGATAGCAAAATAACATCGTCGCTTTTCAATCGCGGCAGCGCATAACTGTAAGCCACCAAATTAATTGCTTGCGTGGTACCCGAAGTCAAAACCAATTCGTCAGCACGAACATTAATAAATCTTGCAATTTTTTGGCGAGCGGTTTCAAAGGCTTCAGTCGCTTCCATGCCAAGCGTATGCACCGCGCGGGAAATATTGGCATTGTGCTCGCGATAAAAAGCATCGACAGCATCAATTACAGACGCTGGTTTTTGCGCGGTATTGGCTGAATCAAGATACACCAGCGGCTTACCATTTATACTGCGATTCAGGACCGGAAAATCGTCGCGAATTTTTACCCAATCAATACTCATGCCGAAACCTCAATGGCTTGTAGTGCTTTTTCGAGGCTGGGTGCAACAAGATTAATCAGTTCGTCATTCGCCAATACCTGTAGGGTCTCTTTGCAGAATGCATTGGTCAGCATTGCTTTTGCCTGCGCTTCGGGAATGCCGCGCGCTCTCAGATAAAACAAATGCCCGGCATCGAGTCGGCCAACGGTAGCGCCGTGGCTGGCAACCACTTCATCGGCATGAATGACCAATACCGGTTGCGTGTCGATTTCGGCATTGTCTGACAACAATAAATTTTTATTGGATAAATGTGCGACAGTGCCATCGGCTGCTTTTTCAATCAGAATGCCGCCATGAAATACCGCACGGCCGCGTTCTGTCGCTAGACCGCGCCAGACCAGATTGCATTCGGTATTTTTGGCGCTATGTCGAATATCTAGACGGGTATCGACATGCCGACGACCGCTGGCAATCAAGCTGCCATTGGCGTGCAGCGTTGCGCCATCGCCAAGCAACTTAACCTGCAGGTCATGGCGTGAAAGATGCGCACCCAATTCCAGATCTAGACGACGGTAACTGGCATTGCTTTGTAATGAGGCTTCGGTTCGCAAAAAATGACTGGTGCCACTATCGTCTTGCTGGATACGGGCATGGCTTAGTTCAGCGCCATTTTGCAAGAAAATATCACAGAGATGATTTGATAAATGTGTTTGCGAATCTTGAGAAATATGATGTTCGATTAGATTCAGTTTCGCATTTTCGCCCAAAACAATAGTGTGGCGATAATGAATCGCCAAATCCTGCCCGGTGTTCACGGAAACAAACACTGCATGCAGACAGGCATCGACAGCCATCTTGTTGCCGACATTAATTTGCATACCTAGTTGTGCAATCGCCGTATTCAACTTGGCGAAAATTTCATGCACATTTGAAAAACGGGCATCATCGTTTGTATCAGGGTTTACTTCTGTTTCGACAGTAAGGCCATCTGGCAAATTCGATAGGCTCGAATTGGCAGCATCGAATACACCATTAATAAAGACTATTCGCGGGCTTGGAATACCGGTAATGGTTTTTAAGGTTTCTGCGTTGATGGCCGATAATTCGGCACCAGGTGCAATAAAACTGCGCGCCGATAATGCCCGCAGAGACGTGTATTTCCACTGCTCATTGCGTTGCGTTGGCAGACCGGTAGTTACCGCTTGATCAAGCGCTGCTTTTTTGTCCGGCGCTTTATCAGAGAACGCAGCGTGAAGTGAATCGAGCAATGCGATCATGGTATGACGCGATCCTTCACCCACGAGTAACCGTGTGCTTCAAGTTCGAGCGCCAGTTCAGGGCCGCCGCTTTCGACAATTTTACCGTCAGCCAATACATGCACAACATCGGGCTTGATGTAATCGAGCAGACGTTGATAGTGAGTAATAACCAAAAACGCGCGTTCGGGTGCACGCATCAAATTCACGCCGTGTGCAACGGCTTTCAATGCATCGATATCCAGACCGGAATCGGTTTCATCGAGAATTGCCAGCTTGGGTTCGAGTAATGCAAGTTGAAAAATTTCGTTGCGTTTCTTTTCGCCGCCGGAGAATCCTTCATTTACCGCGCGATGCAACAGCTCATCTTTTAAATGCAGTACTGACAATTTTTCACGTACTAATTTCAAAAATTGCATGGAATCGACTTCGGCTTCGCCGCGATATTTTTTCTGTGCGTTCAACGCCGAGCGCAGGAAATAGGTGTTGTTGACGCCGGGAATTTCAACCGGATATTGAAACGCAAGAAATACGCCTGCAGCAGCACGTTCTTCCGGTTGCAGTTCGAGCAGATTTTTGCCTTGATAGCTCACGCTGCCTTCAACCACTTCATAGCCTTCGCGACCGGCAAGCACATTGCCGAGGGTGGATTTGCCGGCGCCATTAGGGCCCATGATGGCATGCACTTCGCCAGCCTTCACTTCGAGTGAAAGCCCTTTCAGGATTTCTTTACCGGCGACGCGGACGTGGAGATTTTCAATTTTTAACATTTTTTTTTCTGCAATTTATTTTGTAGGAGCACTCATGAGTGCGATTTCAATTAACTCGATCCAATGGTTGGTATGTGCCGTGACTTCGGCGTCGCGCTGTCGAAAAATGCTCCTGCATTTTCGACACTTCCGCCGTCCATGGCGGTCGCAGAGCGCTCCTACAGGTCAACCGACCGCGCCTTCCAGACTAACTTCCATAAGTTTTTTGGCTTCCACCGCAAATTCCATAGGTAATTCCTTGAAGACTTGTTTGCAGAAGCCATCCACGATCAAAGACACCGCATCTTCCTGGCTGATGCCACGGGAGCGGCAATAAAACAATTGATCATCGGAAATTTTCGAGGTGGTGGCTTCGTGTTCTACGGTCGAAGAAGCATTTTTTACTTCGATATACGGGAAGGTATGCGCGCCACATTTTTTACCAATCAATAGTGAATCACATTGCGTATAATTTCTCGCTGATTCCGCCGATTTTTCTACCTTGACCAAACCGCGATAAGTATTTTGTCCGCGACCGGCAGAAATTCCTTTGGAAATAATTTTAGATTTTGTCCGTTTACCCAGATGGATCATTTTGGTGCCGGTATCGGCTTGTTGCTTGTGATGGGTGAGTGCGACCGAATAGAACTCGCCGGTGGAGTCATCGCCACGCAAGATGCAACTCGGGTACTTCCAGGTAATGGCCGAACCAGTTTCAACCTGAGTCCATGAGATCTTGCTGCGATCACCCCGACACTCGCCCCTTTTGGTCACAAAGTTATAGATACCACCTACACCATTTTCATCGCCGGGATACCAGTTTTGCACGGTCGAGTATTTTATTTCGGCATCCGCCATTGCCACTAATTCGACTACCGCTGCATGCAACTGATTTTCATCGCGTTGCGGTGCAGTGCAGCCTTCCAGATAACTAACGTAAGATTTTTCTTCGCAGATAATCAAGGTGCGTTCAAATTGCCCGGTATGGCCGGCATTGATGCGGAAATAGGTGCTTAATTCCATTGGGCAACGCGTGCCCTTGGGAATGTAGACAAAACTGCCATCGGAAAAAACCGCGCAATTTAATGCAGCAAAATAATTATCGCCAACCGGCACGACGCTACCAAGATATTTTTTTACCAATTCCGGGTGTTCGCGAATAGCTTCACTCATCGAACAAAAAATCACCCCGGCTTTTGCCAGTTCGGCTTTATAAGTAGTGCCGACCGATACCGAGTCGAACACGGCATCGACTGCAACCCCTGCCAGACGAGCGCGTTCGTGCAAGGGCACGCCAAGCTTGTCATAAGCTTCCAATAATTTCGGATCCACTTCTGCCAAAGATTTAGGCGCATTTTTTGGTGCGGCGTAATAACTGCTGGCCTGAAAATCGATTTCGGCTATTTCTAGTTTGGCCCATTCCGGTGGCGTCATGGTGAGCCAGTGTCGATAGGCTGATAAACGCCATTCGAGCATCCATTCGGGTTCGCCTTTCTTTTTCGAAATAAAACGCACCACGTCTTCATCCAGACCCGGTGGCAGAGAATCCATTTCAATATCGGTAATAAAGCCGGCGCTGTATTTGCGCTCGAGAACTTTATGAATTTCTACATTTTGCGTGTTCATGGATTCACCTCACGCCTTCGCTAAATGCAAAGGGATATTTTTACCGGGATCTGCTTTATTCGATTTTGTGGATGCGGTCGGCATCATTTCCGCCAGGCTCACGCCACGCAAAGCATTGGCGACCACGTCATTAATACGTAACCATTTGCTGCGAACACCACAATGAGTTTCACGCTCGCAGCTTGAATGCTCGCCACTGCATTCGGTCATGCCGAGCGGGCCTTCAATGGCTTCAACAATTTGAATCAGGGTAATTTGTGCGGCCGGTTTGGCAAGACGATAGCCGCCAGCGCTGCCTCGAAAACCTTCCACCAAAGCCGCTTGCGCCAAGGTTTTCAGTAATTTACTAACGGTTGGTAGTTCCAGATGCGCGCGTTCCGCCAGCTCGGTAGCGTTATGCACACGCTCAGGCGCATCAGCCATGACGCTCAGTACCACAGTAGCGTAATCAGTGAGTTTAGTAACACGCAGCATGATGGGAGCTCGTCATATAGGACTGAAATTGTACTATATAAGGACCAGCGACTCAATCTAGGGACTGTGAAGATTGCCCCAAACCCGCGACAATAGCGGCCTTGTCGTTTTGAAGCCCTCTATGTCCAACCTTTTTGCTGCCCGGCAATCGCCGATTCATGGCAATGGCGTATTCGCCACGGCTCCGATCAAAAAAGGCACTCGCTTGATTCAATATCAAGGTGCACTGTTAACCCACAAACAAGTCGATCGTGTGTATGCCGATGATGTCGAAACCGGCCACACGTTTTTGTTCACCTTGAACGAGCATTTTGTGATCGATGCCAATGTCGATGGCAACGATGCGCGCTGGATCAACCATAGCTGTGATCCCAATTGCGAAGCGGTGGTCGAAGAAGATGATGACGGCAACCCGACGCAGGATAAGATTTTTATCGAAGCCATGCGAGCGATAAAATCTGGTGAAGAGCTGACTTACAATTACGGCATTATTTTAGGTGAAGCCCACACCGCGCGTTTGAAAAAACTTTGGACTTGCCTGTGTGGGTCAAAAAAATGTACGGGTACCATGTTGCAGCCCAAGCGCAAGAAAAAAGAGTAGATACAAAAACGCCGAGCGTTGTTACACGCTCGGCATTGGTCACATTATGAATTTAGGGTTACCTGGTTGGTGTAGCGCCGGTACGCTGTAAATTCTTGAATGGCGCCAAGTCAATATTGGTGATGCCATATTTTGTAGTCAAGGCCTGCATGGCTTGACCATAGGCCGGTGTGCCGGGCTTGATAGTTTTTGTGGTATTGGCACGTTCAATAAAAAATTGTTCATAACCGCCGGGCGTAAATGTAATAAACAAACGCACCGGTTTGTTGGTGAGGTTGGCGTGTGCATGTGGCGTGCCTTTGGGTATATGCACAAAGGAATTGGCAGGATAGGTAACAACCTGGTCGCGTAAGCGAACCGTCAACACACCTTCCAGCACCAATAAAGAAATATCGGTACGGCTATTGCTTTGCAAGGTAGTCGAGTAGCCCGGTTTTTCAAACAGCATTACTTGCGAAATGGTGCCCTGAGTTTCCTTGCTGCTGGATTTGATAATGACTTCGCCAACCACCAAATCAAGGCGCTCGC
>JAYUUM010000137.1:0-3688 GCA_043754555.1 Arenimonas sp.
TGGGCCGAAACCGACAATCGCTATTGCCCCTTCTTTCAAGGTTTGTAGGCCGAGCGCCTGTTCAATGGTGTGGTCGTTGATAGCAGCAGTTACAAATGCCCCCAAGCCTAAATCAGCAGCAGATAAATACATGGTTTGCGATAAATGCCCGACATCCAAATGTGCGACTCGCCAAGCTTTAGCGTGGCGGCGATATTTCCAGAATAGGCGGTCGAAACGATAGGTCATTACCACCATCACCGGCACATCCTGAAACCAGTCTTGTCCTGCAACGCAACGATACATCAAATCGCGCATTTCACCCTGCGTGTGTTGATGCATCAACTCCAATGCATGTCGCATGGACAGATAATGATAAATGCCGGGTTCTAGTCCTTCGGCGCGTTGGACCAGCACATAAGTTTCGGTGCCATGCAGACCGCCACCGCCGGGTGAACTTTTTTTCACTGCGACTGCTCCCGGGGCCAATTCCAAAGTGCCGATCACGCCCCAGACACGATGCAACATCGTTGCTAAATCTTCAGCGGAAATGTTTTTTTCGGTATCGAAATTACGGCAGGTTTTTCGTTTCGATAAAATATCGTTGAACGCGGATTGCTTGGGTTTTGATAAAGGAAGCGTCGCGGAATTTTCGCTACGCCGATATTCCGGTTCCGGTGCGGCGCCGAAAGCATCGACCATTTGCTGGCTCGATAAAGTTATGCCTTTCTTACTACTGGCTTCGGTATCGACCTCTTTCCAGCGCCCGTTAGACATCGCGATGGCTGCCGGTGGCCACCATGCAACATCGCGTAGAACCTGATCGCGTTCGCGCAGGTTCGCGTGGCGTTCTTCATCGCTTAATAGCAGGCCATTTTGTAATAGCGCGCGTATTGATTCTTCATCATGTGTTTTTATCAGTTCGGAATATTCCTGCGGTGCGGTCGAGCTGGTATTTTGCAGGACTTGCATTTCCGCCAAGCTGAGTTCAACCGCGGCATCAAGATGTGCGGCATAGGCCATCCAGCGTGGGGTGTCGTCCATGCCATTACCGCCGGACAATAGGCTTGCGAAAGCAAAACGCGGTTCGGCATCGAGTTCGATCATTATGTGCGTGCAGCGTTGGATCAGCATGAAGGTTCCTGAATTTTTGTAGGAGGCCCTATGGACCCGATAACTGCCGAGCATACGATAATCTTGGTAATTTATCGCAAGACAATTCGCGCCAAAAGGGGCCTCTACATGTACAAGTCATGCTTTTGTAAGATGGGCTTCAGTCTCGATTCTTGCAAAAGAACTGTGCGGTTGAAGCCCGTTACGCAACCGCGAAACAATGGTTTTGCGGGGAGCTTTAGTAGCGATCAAACCTCCAGCAATAATGCAATACCTAACGCATAACGTCGATAAACCGGCCCCCGCCAATGCAAAAGCCCGGAGTTCAGCAGCCTATCTCGTGGCAAACTCGGAACCTAGCCTTAATAGGATATTTGTTAAATGTGATGACAGTGGTGCTGGTTGACTGACATTGTGCAAAATTATGGCTAGACTGCAATGCGTTCATTGTGAACGGGGCTAAATATCAACAGGGGATATGTATGACTACGCCGAATACGCCGTTTGAACTTTCAGATGAAATAGTTGACAAGCTGTTGGATAAATTAAGTAGCGATAATGAATTTCGCCAGGTTTTCGAAAGAAACCCGCGCATTGCCTTGGCATATTTGGGACATGAAGGTGCAAGCAATGCCGGTCCCAACGATCAAGGCGCATGGTCAAGTTTGCAATGCAAGCAGCTAGCGAGCCCAGAAGTCATCAAAGGCAGTCACGATAAATTGCGTCTGCAATTGATTGGCAGTATGGCGTCACTTAAACCAATCAGATTGGAAGCGTAAATCTAACGCGCTAATGATGATGTACGGAGCCTAGCTATGGTCTGGGCATCGGAATCGGGCCAAACAGCTTTGAATTGCTGTAATTGAAACTCGGCTTGGGTGAATCTGCCCAGCCGTTTTTCGATATCGGCAGCAGCCCGCAAGGCCAAATTAGATTCGGCGATATTGCTGGGCTCCCACAGTGAATTATTGTTGCGCTCGACATAAGCGCGGCCGCGATGATCGATGAGCCATTCGGCCTCTTGCAGGGCCGCTTTGTTCTGTCCCGATAGCATCAATGCGCGCAGACGCAAAGCATGAGCGTAATAGAGTTCATGACCCTGTTGAATATGAGGATTTAACATAGCCAGCGCTTGGCTGGCTTCGCCCTGTGACAATAATATTTCTGACTCAAGACAGGCAGCCATGCTAATTAATTTTGGTTGGCCACTCTGCTGCACCTCGTTGCGCAAACGATTTAGGGTGGTGGTTGCAGAGCCAATATCGCCATGACGGGCCGCCATAACACCCGCCGCCAATAGGTTAAATAGATTGCCGGTTCGTAATACTTTGTGGTCTTGTGCAAGGTCACTATCTAGATCGGCGGTGTAAGCTTTCAAGTCCGCGGTAAAGTTAGTGTCTGGCAGATAACTTCGGAGCGACAACTCCATTCCACGATATATCGGCACCAATTCGGGTGATTCAGTTTTTGCAATTTGTTGTAGTTGACGTGTACGCAAAATCGCTTCGCGCCAACGACCTTGGTCAACCAAATACATCAATTGGGCTTCTTGTTTGTACAAAGTCGGGGTTTCGGTACCACTACTGTCTTGCTGGTCCAGAATTTTGACTGCAGCATTGTAATCGCGCTGCACTGCATAGATAGCTGCATAGTCAGAGTTATAGTCGGGTCTATTTTGTTCCTGAGAGCGTTCAAAGGCTTTTTGGGCTTCGACCGGTTTATTCAAGGCCAAATTAAACATACCTTGCAAATAGTAAGCAGTGAACCGTTTGGGGTTTTGTGCGGCGTAAGCAGGAGTAAGGAAGCTTGACGCATCTTGATAATCCAGGTTATCGATGAGTGAGAAGTAGGAATAGTTGTAATAGCCATGATATTCATCGGGATAAATGGCCACCAGTGACTTCCATTTCGCAAGCTGGATGCTTGGCGACGAAAAAACATTACTGCTGGCATCGAGCCAAAGAGATTCGCGCAAGGTTAAGCGCGTACGTTTAGCTTCTGCGATGGTCCAGTTTTTCTCGGCACCCAGATTGTCTTTTTCAATAAAGTCCAGTGTTCCAAGTGCGATATAGGCAAGGGCAAAATCAGGGTCCAGCTTGATCGCTGTCGTATTCAAATCACGCGCATCGATGTAACGACCTTCGTGTTTCGCTTCCTGTCCTAGCGTGTAGGCACGCAGGGCTTCAAGGCTGACCGTGGTTACTTGTTCAAGCGGCTTACTTCTTTTATTTATTAAAGTTGCCGGTTCACCCAAACGGGTGCGAAGTTTTTCCAGCAACGTATCTAAAGCGGGCAATACGGCGTTGGTATCACTGGCATCGGCAGATTCGGTGTAAATGGCAAGACCGGAATTGGGATCAATCACTTCAACGGTGACGCGCAGACGGTCACCGATTTTGGTGATGGTCGGCAGCACTAGGGCCTTCGCACCTTCACGCAAGGCGAGCTCGGCACCGGTCTGTCGGTCTATGCTGTGGCCTTCGCGTTGCATGCGTTTTAGCGCGTCTTGTTCTTGATTGTCGGAAATCACATTGACGTAGGCCGATTGTTCAAGACCAATACGCAGTGCGGTGTCGAGGGAATCATCAAACATTTT
>JAYUUM010000138.1:0-11189 GCA_043754555.1 Arenimonas sp.
CGTTGGCAACTAAATTTTGCTACTGGATTAACGAGGAAAGTCGCCCCCTCGGCATGCGCCAAATATCTTCGCTACCCCCGTCGAAGCCAGGACACCCCCAGTTCGTTGGAATTACAAATCTACCGACATGCCAATTATGGGGTCCCGAAGTCTTATCTACAAGCTGCTTCAACTCGAAATGGCTTGATACAGGCTTATTCAATGTCGTATTTACATTATTATTCAGGCTTGATTTTGTTTGAGTCCCGATATGAACGTAAGAACCTTACTAATTTGGCTTTGCCTGGCTGGCGCCGGAATTTTTGTGTGGAAGCATTTCGATAAGGATATTCAGAAAACGCGGGATGGCCTGGGTATCAATCCAAATGCGGTCGTGATGCTCTGGATGCCAGAATGTGGCGATGTGTGTCTGGATCAGGCCAAGCAAATCACGAAGCGCGGGATAGAAGTCGTCAATCTCGACGTGAATGATGGCGCATCAGGCGCCAAGCTGTGGGAAGCACTCGGCGGTGGCAATGGGCCGTTTCCGACTTTTCTGATTGGCAAGGATGTGTTTCGCGCCGGACAGGACGGTGATTTGCGCTCGAAGCTGCTGAGTGTCTATGGTCCGTCAGCATTGAAATCCGTGGAAAAACAATATTTCAAAAATCATTTCAATGCCGATGCGAGTTCACGCGCGGTGCTATATACCGCTGAATGGTGCGGTTATTGCAAACAATTACGCAGCGATTTGCAGTCCAGCAATACGCCGTTTACCGAGATCGATGTCGAAAAACACTACAATCCTGAGGAGTTGGCGCAGGTGATGGATATCCCGGGATTTCCTACCGTTTACTTCGGTTATGAAAAGATTCAAGGTGATGTCTCGGATATGGCATCGCAGATTAGGGCTAATTTAAAGGCTAGATGAATGCAGGATATTTCCACCTATTTGAAGATGCGATAACGCACAGACGGCTTTCAGCATAGGTATCAAGATTGCGCCAAGCCTTTATGGAGTTGTCGCATGAATATCAAACATACTTGGATTGCCGGAATCTTGATTCCAGTCTTTTTGGTTGCGGGCTGGAGTTTTTTCCGCGTCGATATAGATGATATACGCACCAGTTACGCGATCAGCCCTGATGCGGTCATCATGTTCTCGAAATCCGATTGCGGATCGATTTGTACGGAACGTGCTGCTCAAATTAGTGCAGCCGGTATCGAAGTTGTACCTCTGGACATCAACGACGGTACTGCCGGTAGCCATTTATGGCAGGCGCTCGGAGGTGGTGATGGGCCTTTTCCGGCTTTCCTGGTTGCCGGTGCCGATAGTTTGCAAAATACCGGTGGCGAAAGGAGCTTACAGTTGGCCGTCCAGGAGTAGTGATTTTGTAGGAGCGTCCTTTAGGGGCGACAAATCTGACCAGATATGTCGCGGGGACGCTCCTACGGTGAGAGTCACGCAATTAATTGCGTATATAAATCCGGCATTTCATTCAAATATTGATATTGGAAGTTTTTCGCGTGCATCTTGCTCTTGATGCTGGAAATGTCTTCCTTGTTCTTTAATTCGAGACCTACGACGACCGGCCCGGTCTCGCGATTGTTTTTCTTGGCGAACTGGAAATAGGTGATGTCGTCCTCATCGCCCAAAATATCATTGACGAATTCCTTTAATGCACCGGGGCGTTGCGGGAACTGGATCATGAAGTAGTGTTTCAATCCTTCAAATAATAATGAGCGTTCCTTTATTTCTTCGGTACGCAGGATGTCGTTATTGCTGCCACTGACGACACAGACAACAGTTTTTCCCTTGATCTCGTCTTTGTAATAATCGAGTGCGGATATGGATAATGCCCCGGCGGGTTCAACCACCATGGCTTCTTCGTTATAAAGACGAAGAATCGTGGTGCAGACTTTTCCTTCCGGTACCAGCACAACGTCATCGAGCGTCTGTTTACAGATGTCGAAGGTCAGATGGCCAACTTGCTTCACAGCAGCACCATCGACGAATTTATCGATATTTTCCAATGCGGTGTTCTTGCCGAGAGTGATGGAATTTTTCATCGCAGGCGCGCCGGTGGGTTCAACTCCGATGATTTTTGTGTTTGGGCTTAGTTGCCTGAATACTGTTGATAAACCCGCAGCAAGACCGCCACCGCCAATAGGTACAAAAACATAATCGATGTTTCGCGTGGTCGCCTGCAGTATTTCCAGGCCGACCGTGCCTTGTCCGGCGATGACTTGAAGATCATCGAACGGATGCACAAATACAAGTTTTTTCGACGCCGCTTCCTCGATGGCATGATGATAGGCATCATCGAAAGTATCACCGACCAGTACAATCTCGACAAAACTCTTGCCGAATAATTGCACCTGTTTGATCTTTTGCTTTGGCGTGGTTTTCGGCATGTATATCTTGCCGTGAATTTTCAGCAACTGGCAGGAGTAGGCCACGCCTTGGGCATGATTGCCCGCGCTGGCGCATACAATGCCTTGCTGTTGCTCGGATTCATCCAGCGAACTGATTTTGTTGTAGGCGCCGCGAATCTTGTAGGACCGCACGACTTGCAAGTCTTCGCGTTTCAACAACACGTTGGCCTGGAATTCATCCGACAGGTTCACGTTCAAAGCCAATGGCGTGGTGCTAATCACACCAATCAGTTGCTGCCGCGCTTGTTCTATTTTTTCAAACAAGGTGTTGGAGGCAGGCATCAGCTCGGCTTTGAGCGCGGACATATTCATAACCAGGTTGCTTGAAAACGCGGTGTTTCTTCATATTGGACAGCATCGAGTACGGCTTCGAGTTGCGCTTCCAGATTGACGCTCTGCACATCGAATAAGCGATCTAGTTGCCGACAAAGCACATTGGCATCGCGATCGCTTTCGATTTGCATGCTGACTTGCATATGGTCGTCGGTTTTTTCGACGTGCAAAGTACTCAAGCTGTAGCCACGTCGCTCAACCGTGCCCAGAACACGAATCAAAGCGCCTTCGTTGGCGGCCATCGTTATTTCTAATCGTCTGCTCATGCTGCACACCCCATCATGTCTGCGTTGGATTTACCCGGTGGTACCAATGGCCACACATTGGCTCGAGGATCTATTTTCACGTGGCAAAAAAGCGAACCTTCATCGCTCAACAAGCGTTCGATTGCAGCCGGAACCTGATCGCGGCGTTCAACAGCGAAGGACGGAATGCCAAAGGCATTGGCAAGCACGGCGAAGTCCGGGTTGTCGGATAAATCGACCTCGCTATAGCGTTCGGCAAAAAATAATTCCTGCCATTGCCGCACCATGCCCAGGCAGGAGTTATCCAGCAAAACGATTTTCACAGGAATGCCATAGCGTTTTAGCGTGGCCAGTTCCTGGATATTCATCATGATCGAGCCGTCGCCACTGACGCAGATCACGGTCGCGTTGGGTTTTGCATATTGCGCACCAATCGCTGCCGGCAAGCCATAACCCATCGTGCCCAAACCGCCGCTGGATAAATGCGCCGCAGTGCGATTTACGCGCCAGTGTTGTGCCACCCACATTTGGTGTTGACCCACATCGCTGGTCACGATCACGTTATTGCCACCGGCTTCGGATAATTGTTTCAACAATGCCGGTGCAAATACACCATCGCCGGGAGCGTCGTAACGTTCGGCGTGCTGCGTTTTCAAAGCACGACATTTGTTCTGCCAGTCGGCGATATGCAAAGGCTGTGCCAGTGCCAACAGGTTTTCGCAGATTTTCCCGGACAAGCCGACATCGGCAGTCCGCAATTTACTGATTTCTGCGGCATCGATATCCAGATGCAATACCTTTGCTTTCGGTGCGAAGGTTGAAAGTTTTCCGGTAGCACGATCATCGAAACGGGCACCGGCCACGATCAACAAATCGCAATCCTGCACTGCGAAATTCGCAGCCGGATTGCCGTGCATTCCCAACATGCCCAGATTGAATGGAGCATCGGGTTCAACTGCGCCGAGGCCTTTCAACGTCCACACGGCAGGTAAACCGGTTGAACGCATCAGTGTACGCAAAGCCCATTCGGCATTACCCATGCTGACGCCGCCGCCGACATACAACAGTGGCCGTTCGGATTGCGCAATCAGGGCACGTGCCTGTGCGATGCCTTCGGGTTCATCAACAGTGGCATGAAAACTTCTCAATGTCGCCATTGATGCAGCGACTTTTGTCGTTGCGACATCTTTGGGTAAATCAATCAAGACCGGACCGGGACGGCCGGACCGTGCAATCGCAAAAGCATTGCGGACGGTCGCGTAAACATCTTCGGCATTGCGAACGATGAAACTGTGCTTCACCACCGGCATGCTCATGCCGAAGATATCGACTTCCTGAAACGCATCGGTGCCCATCACGCCGGTTTGCACTTGTCCGGTAATCGCGACCATCGGCACCGAATCCAGATAGGCATTTGCAATACCTGTAAGCAGATTGGTAGCACCGGGACCAGAGGTTGCCAGACACACGCCGACCTTGCCGGAGGCGCGTGCGTATCCATCGGCAGCCAAGGCGGCTGCTTGCTCGTGTCGCACAAGAATATGTTTGATATCGCTATCAACCAGGGCATCGTAGACCGGCATGATGGCGCCGCCGGGATAGCCGAACAGGACGTCGCAGCCTTCGGCTTCGAGCGCGTGCAACAGCCACTGCGCGCCTGTTTTTGTCGTCGTACTCTGTGCTTTCGAGCCGTCCATATCAACCTCCTGCGGGTGCTAACCAGGGCATGCGTGCACGTAATGCGGCACCGACTTGTTCAATCGGATGTGCGAGGTCGCGTTCTTTCATCGCGCGATAATTGCCGTTGCCGGCCTGATATTCGGCGACCCATTCCTTGGCGAAAGTGCCATCGCGAATTTCTGCCAACACTTCGCGCATGCGGGTGCGGGTTTCGTCGTTGACGACACGAGGGCCGCGAGTCAGATCGCCGTATTGCGCCGTTTCAGAAACGAATTTATGCATCTTCGCCAGTCCGCCTTCGTGCAACAGATCGACGATCAATTTCAATTCGTGCAGACATTCGTAGTAGGCGACTTCGGGTTTGTAACCGGCTTCGACCAACGTTTCGTAACCTTGCAATACCAGTTCGGTTGCGCCGCCGCAGAGTACGGCTTGTTCGCCGAATAAGTCAGTTTCTGTCTCTTCGGCGAAATGGGTTTCGATCAGCATTGCACGAGCACCGCCGATGCCAGCGGCATAGGCCAATACTTTTTCACGTGCTTGTCCACTCGCGTCTTGATGGATTGCATACAGACACGGAACGCCATGACCTTTTTCGTATTCGCGACGGACAAGAGCGCCAGGACCTTTTGGCGCAACCAGAATCACATCGATATCGGAACGCGGTTTGATCTGGTCGAAATGTACATTGAAACCGTGTGCGAATAACAAGGCCGCATTCGGCTTCAAATTTTTTTCGATCGCTTCTTCGTACAGCTTTGGTTGCACCATATCCGGTGTCAGTACGGCAACGAGATCAGCTTGTTTGACTGCTTCGGCCGGTTCTTCCACGCGCAGGCCATCGGTCTGTGCGTTTTTCCAACTCGGGCCATCGCGGCGCACGCCGACGACGACATCCAAACCCGATTCATGCAAATTCAATGCATGCGCACGACCCTGGCTGCCGTAGCCGAGTATAACGATGCGTTTGCCCTTCAGTGCATCTGTGGTGGCGGCTGTTGTCATGGTGTGTCTCCCTGAGTTTTGGTTGAAAAATGTTGTTGTGTGAATGAATTTTTAGACGGCATCTGTGACTGCTCCTTTCGAAGCGGAACTGACAAGACGCGCATATTTAGCAAGTGCGCCGCGAGTGACGACGGGTTTTCTTGCTTTCCAGTCGGTACGACGTGATTCCAGATCGGCATCGGTATTGATCGTGCGTGTATCGGCATTTATCACAATGCGATCACCTTCGCGCAACAACGCAATCGGACCAGCATGTGCCGCTTCCGGAGAAATATGACCGACCATAAAACCATGTGTGGCGCCGCTGAATCGGCCATCGGTAATCAAGGCAACATCATCACCAAGACCGCGGCCAACCAAGGCTGCCGTCACTGCCAGCATTTCGCGCATGCCAGGACCGCCAGCCGGACCTTCGTTACGAATCACGATCACATCGCCGGATTTGATTTTGTCTTTTTGTACGGCAGCGAAAGCTTGTTCTTCACTTTCGAAAACACGGGCGACACCATCGAATTTGAGCAAGCCTTTACCGGCCAACTTCAGTACGCAGCCATCGGGTGCGATATTGCCGTACAGAATCGAATAACCACCACGTGGTTTCAGTGCATTGCCGACTTCACGCACGACTTCCTGATCGGAGGTGGGGAGTGCGGCAGCATCGAGTTCGGCAAACAATGCATTGCCGGTTACCGTTGCAGCGTCTTCCAGCATATTGGCTTTGCGTAAAGCTGCGGCCACGCGTGCAGTACCGCCTGCTTCGGTCAATTCGACTGCGGTGAATCGACCGCCGGGTTTCAAGTCAGCGATTACGGGCGTATTGCGTGAAGCGATTTCGAAATCTTCCAGACCCAATGGAATTTCGGCATCATGGGCAATCGCCAGTAAATGCAGAACCGCATTGGTAGAGCCAGCAGTGGCTGCCACCATGCGGGCAGCATTACGAAACGAAGCAGGCGATAGAACATCGCGCGGTTTCAAATCATTGTTGAAGCATTGCATGACCAATTCGCCACAGCGAAATGCGGCTTCCAGTTTTTGTGGATCGGTTGCCGTTATGTCGTTCAAACCCATCGGTGATAAACCCAATGAAGTCAGCACCATCGCCATCGTGTTTGCAGTGAACTGACCACCGCAAGCACCGGCACCGGGGCAGGCACGTTTCTCGACGTTGGTCAGCTCATCGCAACTGAGTTTGCCGGCGCCATGTGCACCAACGGCTTCGAACACTTCCTGGATGGTGATTGATTTTTCGCCCAGTTTTCCGTGTGCGATGCTGCCGCCGTATAAGGCCATCCCGGGAATATTCATGCGTGCCAGTGCCATCGCGGCAGCCGGAATGGTTTTATCGCAGCCGCACAATACCAACACGGCATCCAGACAGTGACCTTCGACAGCCAGTTCGATCGAATCGGCAATCACTTCGCGTGATACCAGCGAAGCACGCATGCCCGATGTGCCCATCGCAATGCCATCGGTGACGGCAATCGTGTTGAACTCAATCGGCGTACCACCGGCGGCACGTACGCCATCGCAGGCCGCTTGTGCCAAATCACGCAGATTCAAATTGCATGGCGACACATTCGACCAGGTGTGAACCACGGCCACCATGGGTTTTGCAATGTCGGCGTCTTGCAGGCCGGTCGCACGCAACATGGCACGTGCGGGTGCACGTTCTGGACCGGTTTTGATGGCATCGCTTCGCATGATCAATAAATTCCTTAGGCCGCGGCTAGTTTTTTTTGCTTGGGCTTTTGCTGTCGTTGATGGAAGAGTTCGAGTAGTTTTTCGGTGGTGCTGCTTGTTGTTGCATTGCCGCCGAGATCGGTTGTGAGTTCTTCGTTATCGAGAAGTGCATCGACCGCGTTTTCCACAGCGCAGGCCTCGGCTTCCAGTCCCAGCGAATAACGCAGCAACAATGCGGCACTCAAAACACTGCCGATGGGATTGGCTTTGTTCTTTCCGGCGATATCCGGTGCCGAGCCATGGATGGGTTCGTACAAACCGCGCGTGCCATGCCCCAAGGAAGCCGATGGCAATAAACCCAATGAGCCCGCTAACACCGATGCTTCATCGGTCAGGATGTCGCCAAATAGATTTTCGGTAACCAAGACGTCGTAATGCGAAGGACGAGTCAACAACAACATCGCCATCGAATCGACCAATTGATGTTCCAGTGTCACATCGGGATATTCGGCAGATAAGCGAACCGTGGTTTCACGCCATAGACGCGAGGTTTCCAGCACATTGGCTTTGTCAATCGAAGTCAAATGTCCACGACGACTGCGGGCGAGTTCAAAACCACGGCGCACGACGCGTTCGATTTCTTCGGTGCTATAACGGCAGACGTCGCTGGCACTGGTTTCGGAACGGGTGCGGGCACCGAAATAACTTCCGCCGGTCAATTCGCGGACGAAAACCAGATCAACACCTTTCAGATATTCAGCCTTGATTGGTGATTGACTGGATGTTCTTGCATGCACACGCACTGGCCGCAGATTCGCGAACACTTGCATGGCTGCGCGTAGTTCCAGTAGGCCTTGTTCGGGTCTTGTTTTGGAAATCGCCCATTGCGGGCCACCGACAGCACCCAATAAGACTGCATCAGCGTCTTCGCACGCGGTCTTTGTTCGCAGTGGCAAGGCTTGGCCAGTTTGATCGATCGCACAGCCACCGATATCGTATTCGGCAAATAAGAATTCATGCTGATAAGCCGACGCTACAGCTTGCAACATTTTCACTGCGGCGGCAGTTACTTCAGGACCGATACCATCGCCGGGTAATAAGGCAATCGTCGCTTTCATGCCAGAGCCTCGCGTTTTGCCTCAAAGGCTTCGATTTGCGGCAAATGTTTTTGCAGATAGCCCAGTTGATCGACACCTTGCAATAAACATTCGCGACTGAAAGCATCCAGCTCGAAGCGGAAACGACCGCCATCCGGCATTTCAATCGTGCATTCGGCGATATCAATCGAGAGTTCGATGCCGGGATGATTCAAGAGATATCGGTGCTCGCTTTCGTTCAACACGACGGCCAGCAAACCGTTCTTCAATGCATTGCCACGAAAAATGTCGGCGATTTCGGAGGACAACACGGCGCGCAGTCCAAAATCCAGCAATGCCCAGGGCGCATGTTCGCGCGATGAGCCGCAACCAAAATTCCGACCAGCGATCAATATTTCGCAACCTTGTGATGTATTTTTATTCAGTTCGAATTCCGGATTCAAACTACCATCGGCGTGGTAACGCCAATCATTGAAAGCATAACGACCCAAACCTTTGCGTTCTGTTGTCGTCAAAAAACGGGCAGGGATGATGCGATCGGTGTCGATGTTTTCGTGTTTCAACACGGTTGTGCGTGAACGGATAAAACTCAGGGCTTTCATGCGGCTTCCTCCGCGTTTGTTACTGCATAGTCATTCGGATCGGCAATACGACCAGCAAGTGCGCAAGCTGCAGCAACGAGTGGGCTCGCCAACACGGTGCGAACACCGGGTCCTTGACGCCCTTCAAAATTACGATTGCTGGTGCTGACGACCAATTGGCCGGGTTGCGCCAAATCGCCGTTCATCGCGATGCACATCGAACAACCGGGTTCACGCCATTCAGCGCCGGCGCTTTCGAAAATTTGATCCAGGCCTTCGCGTTCGGCTTCGCGTTTTACAGCGTGTGATCCGGGAACAACCAGCATGCGAACGTTGACGGCGATTTTTCGGTCGCGTAATAGGTCTGCTGCCGTTCTTAGATCGCTGATGCGGGAGTTGGTGCAGCTGCCCAGAAAAACTAGATCCACTTGCATGCCCAGCATCGGTTTTCCGGCATCGACGTGCATGTATTCCAGTGCGCGGCGTTCCTGCAAATCTTTTGCAGCAGGTACGGAAGCATTCAATGCGACCACCATGCCGGGATGCGTACCATAACTGACGGTGGCGCGAACATCGGCGGCATCGACATGTAGTTCGCGGTCGTATTTTGCATTCTTGTCGGATGGCAGCTTCTGCCAATTGCTAACTGCTTTATTCCATGCATCGCCTTTCGGAGCTTGTGGACGGCCTTTCAAATATTCGAAAGTTTTTTCATCCGGTGCGATCAAACCTGCACGAGCGCCGGCTTCAATCGACATATTGCAGAGCGTCATGCGCTCTTCCATACTGAATCCGGAAATAGTTGAACCGAGATATTCGAAGACATGGCCGGTGCCGCCATTGACGCCGAGTTTTCCGGTGATATGCAGGGCCAAATCTTTTGCGCTAACACCGGCAGATAATTTTCCATTCACATGGATCGCATAGTTTTTCGGTTTGCGTTGCCACAAACACTGCGTCGCCATCACATGGCCCACTTCGGTCGTGCCGATACCGAATGCCAAGGCACCAAATGCGCCGTGGGTTGAGGTGTGACTATCGCCGCAGACAATCGTCATGCCGGGTTGGGTTGCGCCCAATTCCGGGCCCATCACATGCACGATGCCGCGATGCTCGCTGCTCCAGCCATGCAATTGCACGCCGAACTGCATGCAGTTGCGTTCAAGTTGCGAGACTTGTTCGGCAGCTTCAGCGGTGAAATACACTTGCTGGCCCAAATCATCGGCCGGTGTTGTTGGCGTTGAATGATCCAGCGTCGCCAACACGCGATCCGGATGACGCAAACTCAAACCGCGTTGACGCAATTCGGTAAAGGCTTGTGGCGAAGTCACTTCGTGGATTAGGTGTAAATCGACATACAGGATGCCGGGCATTGATTCGCTTTCGGCTTGCACCTGGTGTGCATCCCAAATTTTGTCGAGTAATGTGCGTGCGGATGTACTCATTACGCGGCCTCCATTTCAGCGGCAGTTGTCGTGACTTCTTGATTCACTTTCGTTAACCACGACCATTGATCGGCCGTGCTGCCATCGAATAGTCCAAAGAAAGCTTTTTGCAGCGCCTTTGTTACCGGACCTGGCATTCCTGTGCCCACGGTTTTTCTATCGACTGAACGCACCGGTGTGATTTCTGCTGCGGTACCGGTCATGAAAACTTCGTCAGCGAAGTACAACATTTCTCGTGGCAGGGCTTGCTCGACAACTTCGTAGCCGAGTGTTTTCGCCAAGGCGAAAACAGTATCGCGGGTGATGCCGCACAAGATGCTTGCGCCGGCTGACGGCGTGTAGATTTTTCCTTTGCTGACGATGAAAATATTTTCACCTGCACCTTCGCTCAGCAAGCCACCTGGCGCCAACGCGATACCTTCTACGAAGCCGCCGCGTACGGCTTCCTGAGCGATTAATTGGCTCGATAAGTAATTACCGCCGGCTTTTGCACCAGTCGGGTAGGTATTCGGCGCTGCGCGATTCCAGGAGCTCACGCAAACATCAACGCCTTGCTCCAATGCGGCAGAGCCATGCATGCTGCCCCATTCAATTGCGATGATCGCCACATCGACAGCGATATCTTCAGAAGGTGCGAGGCTGAAAGTAAAACCGGAGCGATAAGCAATCGGGCGAACATAAGCGCTGCTCAAGCCGGTAGCGCGA
>JAYUUM010000139.1:0-34475 GCA_043754555.1 Arenimonas sp.
CTGGTGATAATCTTCGGCTGGATAAAACTGGGAAGCAGCGGTTATCTCAGTCACGATAGCTTGTTTGAAGAACTTGCTGTCTTCAAGCGATTTTTTATAGGCAAGGGCTTGTTTCTTCTGGCTTTCACCAATATAAAAAATCGCACTGCGATATTGGCTGCCGCCATCACAAAATTGACGATTTTCAGTCAGCGGATCGATACTTAACCAATAGACTTTCAGTAAGTTGGCATAGGTGATTTTTTTTGGATCGAACTTGACCTCCACGGCTTCTGCGTGGCCGGTGCCGCCAGCAGAAACTTGTTCGTAGGTCGGGTTTTTTACAGAACCACCAATATACCCGGACGTGGTGGATACCACGCCTTTCACTTTGTCAAAATCCGATTCGGTGCACCAAAAGCAACCGCCGGCAAAAACGGCAGTTTGTAAACCTGCTTCGAATTTTGTTGGAGTATCGTCAACCGTTACGATCACGGCAGACGAGGCAATTGCTGATGTTGCTAACGCAGCAGCAACGATGGCGGTTACAGTTACTGGAAACCTTGAAAAAATATTCTTCACGTTAAGCCCTCAATGCAGGCAATGCACTGCCTTTTAAGATAAATTTTAAAGCAACGCCATTGTTGCAATAACGCTTTCCGGTAGGTTTTGGGCCGTCATTAAATAAATGGCCTTGATGTCCGCCACAGCGGGAGCAATGGTATTCAGTGCGCGGAAAAATCAATTTGTAATCAGTCTTGCTAGTGACATGACCTTCTATGGAATAGCTAAAACTCGGCCAACCAGTGCCGCTATCATATTTTGCATTACTGCTGAATAAAGGCAGCATACAGGCCGCACATACATAAGTGCCGCTGCGTTTTTCGGTGTTCAATGCGCTCGAATTGGGTCTCTCGGTGTCTTCTTCAAACAATACGCTGTAAGCGGCTGCGGGTAATAATTTTTTCCAGTCAGCCTTGGGTTTTTTAAGCGGCTTGATAATGGTATTAACCGCAGTACTTGCAGCGTTCGCTGCACCTAACCACGAGAGCGCAGTGATGGCGCCTAGACTTTTCAATAGATTTCTACGATCCATGCTGATCTCCTGTATATGCCTCAGAGGCATCGGAATCGATGTCATCTGTGTAGTACCCAATAGAGGTATCTGGATAGCGGAAAGGTTCGCAGAGTCGTAGTGAAGGTTAGGTGCTTTGTTTATCTTTGGGTCGCCAAGATAAGCTCCACTACAAATTGTTCGGATTCTCTGACGTAGGGGCGCATGCTTGCTGCGCCCAAGGTTTGCCAGCAATTTAGGGCGCAGGCCGAAAAATGCTCCTGTTTTTGACCAGACATTCGTCTGTTAAAAGCCGGCACTCCCTCCATCCGTGGCGCAGCAAGCAGCGCCCCTACGTGACAGGATTAGCTATGAGCCTTATTTCAGAAGAATCAGCGTTCCCAAACTCAGGAATGACAAAAAGCCGATAACATCAGTGAACGTAGTTAATACCACACCGCCCGCCAATGCAGGATCAATGTTCATGCGTTTGAGCGTGATTGGCACCAATACGCCGGCCAGAGCCGCAGCGACTAGATTAATGGTCATGGCCGCGGCAATTACCAGGCCTAATTTCAAGTCTTGAAACCAGAGTGAGCAGACTACGCCGACGACAATTGCCCAGACAATACCGTTCAACACACCGACCAGTGCTTCTTTCGCGATCAATGCCCGCAAGTTGCCAACGCCGACTTGGCCAAGCGCAATGCCGCGCACCATCAAGGTTAAAACCTGGGTGCCCGCGACGCCGCCCATACTGGCAACGATGGGCATCAATACCGCTAATGCGACCACTTGCTGCAATGTGGCTTCAAAACGTCCGATAACCCAGGACGCCAGAAATGCCGTCAATAAATTGATGCCCAACCACAAAGCACGACGCTTGGCTGCGCGAGGGACTGGTGAAAATAAATCTTCGTCTTCATCCAGACCGGCCGCGCCCATGGCTTGATGTTCGGCTTGTTCGCGAATGATATCCACCACGTCATCAATGGTGATACGTCCGAGCAAAATATTATTTTCATCGACCACCGGTGCCGTGATCCAATCGTAATCAGAAAACTGTGTAGCCACTTGATTGGCATCAGTGTTGACTGGAATAGCCGGTTGTTCGTCGTCAATTAATTCATTGATCGGCGTCAGTGGGTCGCGGATCAATAGTGATGAAAGCGCAACACGACCTAAGTACTGATGACGACGGGATACTACGAACAGGTAATCGGTATGTTCGGGTATTTCACCACGAAGCCTTAAATAACGCAGCACCACATCGACCGTCACGTCGGTACGCACGGTGATGACATCGGGGTTCATCAAACGGCCCGCGCTGTCGTATGGGTATGACAATGCTTGTTCGAGGCGTTCGCGGTTTTCGCGATCCATCGACTTGAGTACTTCTTCGATAACCGTATCGGGCAGATCTTCGATTAGCTCTGCCAAGTCATCCAGGTCGAGAGTTTCGGCCGCTGCGACAATTTCATCCGGGTCCATGTCAGCAAGTAATGACTCACGAACATCCTCGCCCACGTGCACCAATACTTCACCGTCATCTTCCGGATCAACCAAGCCCCAAACCACGCCACGTTTGGTGGCAGGCAGTGATTCCAGCAGATTTCCGATTTCAGCGGGCGACAGCGAGTTCACCAAACGACGCACAGGGCCTAGACGGCCGGTATCGAGCGCGTCTGATAATAGACGGAGCTGTCGTGCAGTTTTATCGTGGCGAATGGCTTCGGCCATGGATAACTCCCTGGGTGGCCGGCATATTATCGGCTGATACGGGCAAGATGCCCAGCGTTTTGTTTCTTTACTTTTTTGTTTTATGTGGGAGCTGCTTTAGCAGCGATTTGATTTATATGCTGTGATTTTATTTCAATACAGCCTGGGGACATTTAATCGCTGCTAAAGCAGCTCCCACAGAAGCAGCTCCCACGAAAGCGAAAGTTCAATCACATCTCGGCAAAAAATTTCTGTACGACTTGCAATGCCTCGTTTTCGTCATCGCCATGTATTTTGACTTTGAGCACCGTGCCAGGACCTGCGGCGAGCAACATGACACCCATAATACTTTTTGCATTTACTTCTCGCCCTTTGCCGCTCAGGGTGACTTGGCTCTTGAAAGCAGCCAATATTTGCACCAACTTTGCCGAGGCCTGGGCATGCAGGCCGGTGGGGTTTGTGATTGTGACTTCGTGTTCAAGCATGATCGATCACCACTCCGTTACGTCCACCCGCTGCAGCTGTGCGGGCAAGTTCATCCAAGTCTTGTTCTGCATAATGCATTACTCGGAGCAACATTGGCAAAGACAGACCGCTGACGCGGCGTGCAGGGGTACCAAACTGCACCAGTTGTGCAGCAGTCTTGTCAGCGATGCCGCCGGGGCTGTCGACCAAAATCAATACCCCGGCGGGATTTTCGACTTTACGAAAGGCGGCACTGGCAGAAATTAATTGCGTATTGCTATCAAGTTCAATTTGTATATCGTGCGTCACGACGCTGAGTGTTGTGACGCCATTGATATGTTGAGCGGCATGTAGCAATGCTTTTCCCAAGCCTGCATGGGCGATAAGCAAAACGCCGACTGCCATTATTCAAGTTCTCGATGATAGGTCAGTACATTTTCGCGGCCGCTTTGGCGAAAGTGCTGGGTCAATTTTTCAGCAAGATACACCGATCGATGTTTACCACCGGTGCAACCAAAAGCTACCGTGACATAACTGCGGGTTTCCGATTCAAAACGCGGCAGCCAAGTGTCTAGAAAAACCGAGACTTGATCGACAAATTCAAGCACCGTGGTTTGTTGTTCAAGAAAATCGCGCACAGTGGCATCGCGTCCGGATAACGGACGCAAGGCGGCATCCCAATGCGGGTTCGGCAAGCAGCGAGCATCGAAAACAAAATCGGCATCGCCTGGAATACCGCGCTTGTACGCGAACGATTCAAACAATAATGATACCTGCCGTTTGTTGCCCGCTTCCAATTCACTTAGTACGGCTTTGCGTAACTGGTGCACATTCATTTCACTGGTGTCGATAACGGTATCGGCCAATGCACGTAGTGGACGCAATAGTTCGCGTTCTTGCGCGATCGCGTCCGACAATGCCAAACCTTCATGCGAAAGCGGATGCCGACGACGAGTATCGGAATAACGCTTGATCAAAGCTTCATCGGCAGTATCGAAATACACCAAGCGATAATCGAAACCCAAAGCGCCGACCGCAGCCAACCATTCGCCAACACGACTTAAATCGGAACTGTGATTTCGCACGTCAATGCTAACCGCCAAACGAGAGCGCTGCCTGTCGTCACGGGTCAAATTTTTTACGAATTCGGGTAGTAGTTCTGCGGGTAAATTATCGACGCAGTAATAATCCATGTCCTCAAGCGTACGTAGAGCAATACTTTTTCCCGAGCCAGACATGCCACTGACAACAGTTAATACTGGTTTATTCGCATTGTTCATTCGTGACCGCCTGCTTCAAGAAAAGCCGTATGACGAGCAATAAAAGCCGCCGCCGGATCTTCGCCCTTACTGCGTAACAAGTGTAAGCGAACAGCGGCTTCGGTTAGAACCGCCAAGTTGCGTCCGGGCGCGACCGGCAAATTAAAAATCGGTACGCGCAAATCCAATACCTCTCGCGCGTCGGTCTCACCAGTTAGCCGCGCCATATGATCGGACATACCGTCAGTAGCTTTCAATAGATGCACAATTAATCTTAAATATTTATTACGCTTGACGGCAGTATCGCCAAACATTTGCCGGATATTCATCAATCCCAGGCCGCGCACTTCCAGCATATCTTGCAACATTTCAGGACATGTACCGTCTAAAACATCAGGCGCAATCAGGGTGAATTCCGGGGCATCGTCGGCCACCAAACGATGTCCGCGTGATATCAATTCCAGCGCCAATTCACTCTTGCCGGCACCTGCGTCACCGGTAATCAATACACCGATGGAATAAATTTCAATAAATACGCCATGCAAGCTTACCCGCGGCGCCAATGAGCGCGCGAGATGGTATTGCAGATGATTGTGTAACTCGTGGCCGCGCTTAGCCGACACCCATAATGGCGTGCCGGATTCTTCGCAGGCACTGCGTAAATCGGTTGGGCAGCTTTGGTTCTGCGTGATGACCAGTGCCATTGGATTAATGCCGGTGATTTTTTCTAGCGTTTCCCAACGGAGGCGGGCGTCGAGACTGTCGAGCCAGGCCAGTTCCGATGCGCCGATAATCTGGATTTTATTGGGGTGGATAACATTCAGGTAGCCTGCCAGCGAAGGCCGCCGCGATAAAGTTTCGTTACGTTCCAGTACGCGTTCGCCACCGGTTTGCGCGGCTATCCAGCGAAGACTCAGGCGTTCTTGCAGTTGTTCAAATACTTCGCGGGTGGTGATGCGATTTAGCATAAGAGGCGCTGGTGTGATTACTGGCTAAGCTTGGCATTGCAGGCGCTGGCTGGCAATGCTTGATTGTTCGTTAATTGACGTAGAAGCGTTTTCGGCCGCGAATGGCCTGCCTAAATGTCTGAAGTCATTTGACTCAGACAAGAGCATCCAGGAGATAACAGATTTATTATTTGTTGAAATTTTCATCGGCTTCGTGAGAAACACCCCCGCCGTTCATGCCGTTCATGCCGTTCATGCCGTTCATGCCGTTCGCAAGCGGCCTGCTACGTACACAGCGCCTATATAAAACAAACCCCGATCAAATCGGGGTTTGCGATGAGATTAAAACGAGGTTTATCCGAAGATATCGGCACGAGCAGGCGAGTCACCTCGATGATGGTCGGTCATCTTTTCTTTTTGTTTCAACACAATGCGGTCGAGTTTATCGGCTAGCAGATCAATCGCAGCATACATGTCTGGCGCGATAGCTTCGGCAAAAAGGGTTTTTCCCGTGGTGTGGAGTGTGGCTTCGGCTTTGTGATCGAGTTTCGACACCGAAAGAATCATGCGTGCATCTAGATGGTGATCAAAGTGTTTCGACAGGCGTCCTATTTTTTCTTGAGCGTAATCGCGTAAGGCGGGGGTGACTTCAACTTGGTGACCATTGATATCTAATTTCATTCCTTCCTCCTGTCGAGTGACAAGCAACTTAGCTTGCAATGTTTACACTACGCCACAATTCATGGTTTGTGGAGAAGAATATGTGAGAACTTGTAAACTTTTTTGAATTGAGTTTTAATTTACGAAGTTTTAACCGGCAGCACTCAAGCGAGGCGCTGTCGCTCGCTAGAAGCTCCTATATGAATGGCTTCGCGGTACTTTGCTACCGTACGACGAGCCACAGGAATACCCTCAGCCTTCAGCAGTTCGGCGAGTCGGGCATCACTAAGCGGAGTGCGCGGGTTTTCTGCGTCAATCAACTTACGAATCATGGATTGTATGGCAGTGGCAGAAGTTCCTCCACCATCGCTATTACTAATGCCGGAACTGAAAAAGTAGCGAAATTCAAAGGTTCCGCGCGGTGTGCGCAAAAATTTACGCGTTGTTGCACGCGAAATAGTGGATTCGTGCAGGCCTAGTTCTTCGGCGACTTCGCGTAGCGTCAATGGACGCATCGCTTGTGGGCCGTGTTCCAGAAAGCCGCTTTGTTGGCGAATGATCGAACGTGCAACACGCAATAAAGTATCTGCCCGTGAGTCCAGACTTTTAATCAACCAGCGTGCTTCTTGCAGTTGCCCGCGTAAATAAGAATCGTCTTCACGGCTGGCTTTGCCAATCAGGTTTTCATAATGTCGATTGATACCGATTCGCGGCTGGCTACCGCGGGCGTGGCTTACTTGCCAAACACCTTTCTGCTTGGTAGCAATGCAATCAGGCGCGACATAGTCGGGCACATCGGAGCTAATTTGTAGTCCAGGCTTCGGGTCCAGATTTTTTAATAACGCAACCGCCTCCTGCATTTCAGCGGGAATAACTTTTAGTTGTGAAGCTAATTTTTCAGAGCCCAGTTTGGCAAGGCCTTCAAGATGCTCATACGCAATTTTTTTTGCCAGACACAAACCTGGCGTGTCTTGACTTAACACCTGCAATTGAATGCTTAAACATTGCGATAAATTTTTGGCGCCGACACCGACCGGATCAAAATGATGAATCAATTGCAATACGATATTGATTTCCTGCAAGTCGGCATGAACTTCCGGTAGCAGGGCTTCTTGTATGGCTTCGGGCGATTCGAGCAAATAGCCATCGCTGTTAATCGCTTCAATAATAACTTCGCCAATAGCGATATCTTTTGCTGATAGATGGCTTAATCGTAATTGCCATAATAGATGCTGGCACAAGTCCATCGGCGCAGCAGTGCCAAATTCGCTCTCAAAATCTTCGCTTTTGCTATTGGCGCTACGCGGCTCATCGTCGGACCAGTCAAATTCTTCGGTATTTTCAAGAACATCAACCTCGTTATTACTTTCGCTAGTTTCATTGGAGTCCGTTTCGGATTCAGGAACAGCTTCAGTCGGCATTTCATCGCCGTCATTGCCCGCTTCATCGAGTGCTTCAAGCAAAGGATTGCTTTCGAGCGCCTCCGAAATTTCGGTTTCCAATTCAACGCTCGATAACTGTAATAAACGGATCGCCTGGCGCAGTTGTGGCGTCAAGGTAAGCGATTGCGTTTGTCGAATTTGCAGGCTCGGTTTCATCCTGCACAGTTAAACATAAGCAGCCTGTATGCGGGAAGCGGTGGGCGGAAATAATTGTGCTTGTCGTGCAATCGCGAGCTCGTTCCTGCGCAAGATCAAAAACGTCGCCCGCAAGCGGCCTCCTACACGAGTCGATTTACAACTTGAAGGTGTCGCCCAAATAAACGCGGCGTACGTCCGAGTTTTCCAGAATCGCAGCCGGAGTGCCTTGTGTCAGTACGGTGCCGGCATTCAGAATATAGGCACGGTCGCAGATACCAAGGGTTTCACGGACGTTGTGGTCAGTAATCAGCACGCCGATACCACGTTGCTTTAGATGCATGACAATTTTTTGAATTTCGGCAACCGAAATGGGATCGACGCCAGCAAAAGGTTCATCCAATAAAATCAGGCGCGGGTTTGCCGCGAGTGAACGTGCAATTTCTACGCGTCGGCGTTCGCCCCCCGAAAGGCTGGCGCCCAATTGTTTTGCAACGTGGGTGACGTGTAATTCTTCGAGCAGGCTTTCTTGTTCTTTTTTTCTATCAGCATTACTAAGCTCTTTGCGAAGCTCCAGTACCGCCATGATGTTTTCTGCGACGGTCAATTTGCGGAATACCGAAGCCTCTTGCGGCAGATAGCCAATACCCAACTGCGCGCGCTCGTGCATTGGCATGCCGGTGATATCGCGTTCGTTAAAATAGATTTCGCCCGCATCAGCCGGCACCAGTCCAACAATCATGTAAAAGCAGGTAGTTTTGCCGGCACCGTTTGGGCCGAGCAGGCCAACCACTTCGCCTGGATTTAAATCCAGACCAAAGTCACGTACTACTTCGCGCGATTTGTAGCGCTTTCGCAAACCTTTTGCATGCAACATTAGGGTTTGGCTTCTGCAGGTGCTTTATTTTTGGGCATCATGCGCATGGAAATGCGATTGCCATCAGCACCGCCGTCTAAACGACCGGTTTTTAAATCGTATTTGACGTTTTCTCCGCGCATTGAACCACGTGGCTGGTTAATGATCACATTGCCGCTAAGCAAAATTAAATCCGAGCTCAGGGTGTAAACAATAGTGGATGCCTGGGCGTCCATAGGTTCGCCGTTATCATTGACTTGCTTCATTACGACCGGGCCGCCGGTGAGCGTGACCTTGTCTATGTCGCCTTTACTGCGGTGAATGATGGCGCGATCTGATTTGATTTCCAGCGTGCCTTGGGTAATGACAACATTGCCGTTCAAGGTGGAATCGCTATTGTCTTCCATCAACGCATTAGTGCTATCGGCCTGAACGTCCATTGGCTGATTGCGATCTGAGGATTTGCCCAACGCTATCGGCGAAAACGACAGTGAGGCAGCGAGTAGGGTGAGGCTAACGGCGAGCAGGCGCATATCGTCCTTTGACATCGGCTAAGAGTTGAAATCGTTTGGCCTGCATATCAACCTGCAAGCCGTGGCCTTGAAGTATAGAGTCGGCGCGGGTAATGGTCACGACATCCTTACTTTCGGCAGTGTTTTTCTTTGGATAAATCGTCAGTTGTGGCGCATTAAAGCGGGTTTGTTGGCCGTTTGCAGTTTTTGGGCCGATCATTTCAACTTTGTCTTGCAAGCGGACTTCTTCCGCCTTCGGTCCAACCCAGGCATTGCCTGAGTTGGCATGCCAGATACCGCCGCTATTGTCGGGGAAACTAAATTTTGGGGTCAGAATGCTGAGGGTTTTGCCTTTCGGGTCGCGCTCGAGATAGGGTGATTGCAGCGTGAAAGCTTCTTTGCCGTTGTCATCTAGCGTAGTCATTTCAAAATTATGAAGCACGTAATCCGAGCGTGTTGGACCCTCGGCTTTTATTTGCGGCTTGGAGCGCAAGTTCCAAACTACAATGCTGGTAAGCACTGCCAACACAAAAAATAAAACAGTCCAGATGTTCCGCGTCATGGCGTCACGCCCCATTTTTTTAAAATGGCAGGCATCAGGTTTTGCGATTCAAGAATGAAATCGCACAATGCGCGAGCGGCACCATCACCGGCATTTTTTGGAATAGTCCAATCGGCGTGGTCGAACATCCATGCATGGGCGTTGGCCGGTACGCAAGCCAATGCGCAAAGTTTCATCGCGGCCAAGTCGGGTACATCGTCCCCCATAAAAGCTACTTGCCGTGTCGTGATATTTAATTGCTCGCATAAAGCTTTTACACAGGCGGCTTTATCTTTCACGCCAATAAATACATGTGATAAGCGCAAATCATGTGCGCGCGCTTTTGCCGATTCACTGACACGGGCGGTAATAAAAGCCACGGCAATGCCATTGTCTTCCAGCAGGCGCAGGCCTTGACCATCGTGCACATTGAAAGCCTTGCTCTCGCGGCCCTCACTGTCAAAATAAAGTTTTCCGTCGGTCAGCGTGCCGTCAACATCAAAACAAACCAGACGAATATTTTTTGCGCGCGCCTGTAATTCTGGAAAATCCAATGCCATTACTTACACCACTCGTGCACGAAGCAAGTCATGAATGTTCAGCGCACCGACAACATGTCTTTCAGCATCGACTACAACTAGGCCATTGATTTTGTATTGTTCCATCAAATGTGCAGCTTCTACGGCCAGGGCGTCGGCAGAAATTGTTTTAGGGGAGTGCGCCATCAGCTGGGTCACTGGCGTATTGCGTAAATCTATTTGAGCATCGTCTAGCGCGCGACGTAAATCGCCATCGGTGAACACGCCGAGCAAGCGATCTTCGCTATCGACAATGGCAGTCATGCCCAAACGCTTGCGACTCATTTCGACCAGAGCTTCGCTGGCGGTGGCTTTGATACCCACCCGCGGCACTTCGCTACCGGCATGCATGATGTCGCTGATATGCAGCAATAAACGGCGGCCCAAGCTGCCAGCCGGATGCGAACGGGCAAAATCATCGGCGGTAAAGCCACGGGCTTCCAATAAACTGACGGCGAGGGCATCGCCCATTACCAGAGCAGCGGTGGTGCTTGAGGTCGGTGCCAAGCCTAAAGGACAGGCTTCTTCCGGCACGCTCACATCCAAATGCACATTGGCAGCGTTCGCCAGGCTTGAGCCCGGTTTGCCAGTCAAACTAATCAGAATATTTCCCTGACGCTTTAAGACCGGAACGATTGTCAGCAGTTCTTCGGTTTCGCCTGAATTGGAAAGCGCCAGCACAACGTCGGCATCGGTGATCATGCCCAAGTCACCGTGGCTGGCTTCGCCGGGGTGCACAAAAAACGCAGGCGTACCGGTCGAGGCCAGGGTCGCTGCAATTTTGGTCGCGATATGGCCAGACTTGCCCATGCCAGTGCAGATTACGCGGCCTTCGCATTGTAGTAATAGACGACAAGCCGCAGCGAAATCTGCGCCAATTCTGGCTTGAACCGCTTGCAAGGCCTGAATTTCAACCGACATGACACGACGACCGCTATTAATCAGTGGACCATCGGTTAGCGCTTCGTTCTTCAGATTAGCGTTCATCAAAGCAAGGTTGGCGGTATCATGTGTGCCTATTGTAATCCAAGCACCTGTTAAAGCCCCGTTTTTTTCATAAGCAGCCTATGAACGCCCAACAAATTCAAGACCTCATCCTCGCCGGTATGCCCGGCGCCCAAGTCCAAGTAACGGGCGAAGACGGCGTGCATTTCGAAGCCGTCGTGATTGCCGAAGCCTTTCAAGGCAAAATGCCCTTAGCCCGACATCGTATGGTTTATGCCACGCTCGGTGCTTTGATGGGCGGCGAAATTCATGCATTGGCATTGCGCACGCAAACGCCGCAAGAAGTGCAGGCATCAAACTAATTCTATTTCCGACTAACCCGACTTTCCACTAACTATTCTCTAAAAGAAAAAAATCACATGGCAAAAATTATTGTTACTGGCGGCGAAGTATTGAATGGCGAAGTGCAAATTTCCGGTGCAAAAAACGCCGTGTTGCCGATTTTATGCGCCACTTTATTAGCCGATAGCCCGATCTCGATTGGTAACGTGCCGCATCTACATGATGTAACGACCACGGTGGGCTTGCTGGGTGCTTTAGGTGCACAGCTCAGTATCGATGAAAAATTGACGATTACCGTGGACGCCACGCATCCCGTTAATACTGTTGCGCCTTATGAATTAGTGAAAACCATGCGCGCTTCGATTTTGGTGCTAGGCCCCTTGCTGGCGAAATATGGTCATGCCGAAGTCTCATTGCCTGGCGGCTGCGCGATTGGTTCGCGTCCGGTCGAACAACATATCCGCGGCTTGATCGCACTTGGCGCAGATGTCGTCGTTGAAAATGGTTTCGTTAAAGCCAAATGCGATCGCCTGAAAGGTGGCCGTTATGTCTTTGATATGGTTACCGTGACCGGCACCGAAAATGTATTGAGTGCAGCGGTGTTGGCCAAAGGCACGACAGTTTTAGAGAACTGTGCCGAAGAACCTGAAGTCGTCGATTTGGCCAATTGTCTGATAGCGATGGGTGCAAAAATCCAAGGCGCTGGCACCAATAAAATGATCATTGAAGGTGTCGATAGTTTGCGAGGCTGTCACTACGACGTAATGCCGGACCGTATCGAAACCGGAACTTTCCTGATCGCAGGTGCAATGACAGGTGGACGTGTTATCTGTAAAAAAACACGCCCCGATATTCTCGATGTCGTTTTGCAAAAACTGGAAGACGCCGGTGCTGAAATTACCACTGGCGCAGATTTTATTGAATTGAACATGCATGGCAAGCGCCCGAAAGCCGTGAGTTTGACGACTGCACCCTATCCGGCATTTCCGACCGATATGCAGGCACAATTTGCCGCAATGAATTGTATGGCCGATGGTGTTGGTGTTATCAAGGAAACCATTTTTGAAAATCGTTTTATGCATATGAATGAATTGATGCGTCTCGGTGCCGATATCCAGATTGACGGCCACACTGCGATTATTCGCGGCGTTGAAACCCTGACCGGCGCACCGATCATGGCCACCGATCTACGGGCATCGGCATCATTGGTGTTGGCAGGTTTGGTCGCAAAAGGCGAAACCGTTATCGACCGGATTTATCATATTGATCGCGGTTACGAAAACATCGAAGAAAAACTGAGTGGATTGGGTGCCAAGATTCGTCGTGTGCCCGGCTGATTCTTTTTACTCTGGCATTTTTAACATTTTTCGCGTCGGGCTTTAGGGCTACTGCGCTGACCTAAATAGCTTCATCAATAAATCCGCACTCTTTCTGACTTTTGGCACCTGTAACTAACAAAACCCATCGCTATAGTCCAAGCTGATTGCCGAATCTATTGGAATGTTGTGAATCAAATTAAGCCCACTCGCAGTTTGCCGCGCCGTCTATTGCGGCACTTGGTCCGCTTTTTGCTAACTTGCATTGTGCTCTTAGGGCCGAACCTGGTTTTCTTCGGTCAATGGGATTACCCAGACCAGAGCCTGCCGGCGATACCCGCCGACAGCGATGATCATGTCGCTGCGCCAGGATCGCCGCCAGAGTTATCCAATAATTTGTTGAAGGACTTACGGGCGAGCCGCGAGAAAGCCGGGCTTCCATCCCTGTCGGCCGCCATCGCCTATGACGGTAATCTGCAATGGGCCGGTGCCACCGGTTTCGCCAATATCGAAAACAAACAGCTTGCGACGGTGCGTTCGCGCTATCGCACTGGCAGCGTTGCCAAACCGCTGACAGCTGTTGCTCTGGCGCGTTTAGTCGATGCCGGCAAAATAGATATCAATAAGCCGATCTCGCACTATGTGACTGGCCTGCCCACTACGCTGCAGCCGCTGACCGCTGACCAACTCGGATCGCACCGCGCCGGTATCCGGCATTATTCGCGAATCCCGCAATGGTGGATGGGCTGGCATGAAAACTACTCAACGCACGAATACGCCAGCGTTGCTGACGGTCTTAAAATGTTCGTCGACGACGGCCTGCGCTTTGAACCCGGCACCGGGTTCCAGTATTCGACTTTCGGCTATTCATTACTCGCCCGACAGATGGAAGGCGCATCGCAAAAAACATTTACGCAATTACTTGATGAAACAGTATTTAGGCCGGCAGGAATGACCGACACTGCCGTCGATACAATGGCGCCAATGCCAGGCCGCGTAGCCTTCTATCAAGCGGAGACTGGACGCTATACACCTTCATATCCGATCAATTCGAGCTATAAAATCGCTGGCGGCGGGCTCGTAAGCACCCCTTCCGACCTTGTGCGCCTGGGCACTGTATTGCTTGGCAATGATTTCGTATCCAAGGAAGCGAAGAAAACATTGTGGACACCGCGAGCCTTGGCCGATGGCAGCATAAATGCCGAAAACTATGGTATCGGTTGGCGCATCGACACTTCTGTGCGTTTGCTGGGTGAAAAACAACCGACTCAAATGCTCCACCACGGTGGTACTCAGCAAGGAGCTGCCGCTTTTTTCATGTTGTTGCCTGAATATGGTATCTCGGTAGCCGTGATGAGCAATTCGGGTCGCGGGGCGTCAAGAGAAGAGGTTCAGGAAGCAGCCTATGCGTTGGCTCGGCGGGCGATTGAACATAAGAAAACATTACCACCAAGCAAGTCTAAACTCTAAGAAAAATATTTTCTAATCCCTTAAAATTTTCCAAATACTTATATTGATGCATGGTCAGCGCAGACTGGTAATTCGCATTTCAATGGTATCGCCGTTGCCTTCTTTTTGTTCTATTCGCAAAGGGATGAACTGCTTGTCCGACCCAAGCCATAGCGTCGTGGCTTTGCCATCGGCATTCTCGCGGATGCGTTGAACTTTCACACTTTTGAAAGAGCCCATTGTGGTGTCCGTTTTTTCGTTCCCGACAACACGGTACAGTTGGGTATTCAACTCTTCGCGATCTGCCACTGGATAAGTTAAATCGCCGAGTTTACCCTCGGATAAATCTTGCATGATCGCAACGGTAACTGCATGACGATCCAAAATGCCTGATTGATATTTCAGGTTGTAGGTTTTTTCTTTATCTTCGCTCAAGATGGTTTTGTTTTTTGCGTTAACTGTAAGGCGGCGCTGTTTATCTTTCCAGCCCGCTTTCTGACTGAAACTATAATCAATAGTTTCTGGTTTTCCTTCATTCCAGCGAATCATTGAACGCTCTTTTATTTCAACACCTGCTATGGCAGCTATGCCGGTGCCGATAGTGTGTGTGCTCAACTCCCAGCGACCACTGCCAATATCGGCAAGTTTAATCGTTGCGGTACCTAAATCTTTACCATTACGAAACACCACATAATTGGCAGTAAAAGCTTTAGCCCGGTATCCAGAGGTCGCTACTTTTGTCTGTGGTACCGAAACCGTGGCTTGAGCAAAGCAAGGCAGAAATAATGCAAAAAGAAAAATAAAGTTTTTCACGAGGCGTCCCGCAGAGTATTTTGATCGTTTAACTGCAAAGCTTTTGCAGGTGGTGATTGCAAAAGTATGCGGCCTTGTTCAAGCGCAGCTATAGTTTCCACTAACAAAGCATGTTCGCGCGCAAGCACCCGTTGTTCCAGCATTTCATCGGTGTCATCGGGCAATACTTCAACACTTACCTGCGTTAACACAGGGCCGGCATCGAGTTCGGGGATGACGCAATGCACACTCGCACCATGCTGTTTTTCGCCTGCTTCCAAAGCACGCGCATGCGTGCGTAATCCAGGGAACAAGGGAAGGAGTGAGGGATGGATATTAATCATGCGAGCTTGCACTTTTTCTACCGATTGGCTGGAGATTAGACGTAAATATCCGGCACAAACGATGAGATCAGGCTGAACAGCCTCAATCAGGCTGAATAGATGTTCATCAAAAGCTTCGCGTGACTTGAATTCACTGGGTTTGATCGCAGCAAATTGAATGCCCTGCTGCTTGGCAAAAGCAATCGCACCCGAGCCTGCTTTGTCGGAAAATACGCCGACAATCTTCGACTGCAGGCGACCGTCTTCACAAGCGTTGTGAATAGCTTGCAGATTACTGCCGCGACCGGAGGCGAGCACGGCGATTCGGAATGGCTTGTGATTTTGATTCGTTAGATTCATTTATTTTTGAGAAATGGAATAACTAAGGCCGCTCCAAGTGTTGCCAGCAATATGTCCATATGGGCATCCCAGATGTCGCCTTGTTGCCCGTTGTAGGCTTCAGCCTGTTCGGGCGACATCGTCAGCGCAATCGCCCATTCCGCCCATTCGTAGAGCACACTGCTGGAAATAATCAGCATTAATCCGATTGCTAGGGCCGAGCGCATGCGAATATTATTTTTTACACGAATAAAATTCGTAATCGCGGGCATAAAACAAACGCCGTAGAGAAAATGAATCAAGCGATCAAAATGGTTTCGTTCAAAACCGAACGCTTGTTGTGGCGACCAATTAAACAGCGCCTTGCACCAGTCATCGTACGGCACGTTTGAATACAGCCAGCGTGCGGCCACGCAATGAATGGAGATGAAAAAACAGATAGCGAAAAAATCCAGATTCTTCATCGGGTATTTTTTTGCATGCCATGTTAACCATATCAAACCAATCACCGTCAGTGAACTATGCAGCGCTTGTTCAATCGGCCAGCGTGGATGAATCCAACTTATAAAAAAAACTGCCACTACAAAAAGCAAGGACAGTTTTTTGATTAGATTAAGTGTCACGTTTATTCCGATATATGCGTACGTTCGCCGCCGCTGGCTTTCACTACCGAGCCAATGCTCCAGTGCTCAAGATCATGTGATTTTAAAGCAGCACCGATACTTTCAATATCCTCGGCTGCAATCACCAGCACAAAACCGATGCCACAATTGAAGGTTCGCCACATTTCATGGTTTGGCACCTGACCTTCGTGTTGCAGCCATTTAAAGACGGGCGGCAGCGGCCAACTGCTGGCCTTGATTTCCAAACCTAAACCGTCGGGAATAACACGAATAATATTTTCCGACAAACCGCCGCCGGTAATATGTGCCATCGCGTGGATGGCGTGTTCTTTCAACATCGCAAGAATCGGTTTGACATAGATGCGGGTCGGGGCCATTAAAGCATCGATCAATTTTTCGCCGCCAATATCAAGATCGGCGGGACGACCGGCGCGATCATAAATTTTCCGGATCAGCGAATAACCGTTTGAATGGGGGCCACTGCTGGCGATACCGATCAGCACATCGCCTTCGCGCACGGCATTGCCGTCGAGCAATTCGGATTTTTCGACTGCGCCCACGGTAAACCCGGCAAGATCGTATTCACCCGGCGGATACATGTCCGGCATTTCGGCCGTTTCACCACCAATCAAGGCGCAACCAGCTAATTCGCATCCTTTGGCAATGCCGCCGACCACCGACACCGTGGTGTCCACGTGCAATTTACCGGTCGCAAAATAATCGAGGAAGAACAAAGGCTCGGCACCTTGTACCAGCACATCGTTAACGCACATGCCGACCAGATCGATACCGATGCTGTCGTGGCGGTTCAATAGTTGCGCTAGCTTCAGTTTGGTACCCACGCCGTCAGTGCCCGAGACCAACACCGGCTCGCGGTATTTGCCGGATAAATTGAACAAGGCACCAAAGCCGCCCAGGCCGCCCATCACTTCAGGCCGGAAGGTGCGTTTTACCAAGGGTTTGATGCGTTCAACCACTTCATTTCCGGCATCAATATCAACACCGGCGTCACGATAAGTAAGGGGAGTTTGGGCGGTCACGGGCAATAATTCGCTGGGAAAGTGCCTATTCTACCAGCGCAGTGTTGGACGTGCCCTGCCTGCTTGCGGCAACATGTAGCTATGAAAAAGACCCCCAAAGCCCATCTAGCCTTATTTTCTCTGATATTTGCCGCTGCATTTAGCGCATCAGCCTTCGCACAAAGCGCAAAAGCGCCTGCCAACTCGCGCCCTGCGGGTTCAACGGCGGGCAGGGGAGTGGTTGCCGATGCACTTAATGCAAACGATCCTACAAAACCAACGGTTAAGCTCAAACCGGTGCGAGATCCGATGCTCTATCGCGGTGAGGCGGTCATGGACACTATTGGCGATAACGCTAAGCGTGTCGCGACTGCGAAGGCCTTGGGCCAAGTCATCGTTAAGTTGACGGGTAACCCCGCGGCGAACGGTAATGTCGTGATCAGACGGGCGATGCCGACTGCCGGTAGCTTGGTTGCAGAAACAACGACGCGGCAAGACGGCGATACTGCCAGCGGCATGCCAGTTTATAAAAACGTATTGTCGGTAAGTTTTGATCCTGAAGCGGTTGATTCGTTGATTGGTGCGGCCGGTTTAAAATATTGGACCGGTGCCAGACCAAAACCGATTTTGTGGCTGGTGATTGACGATGGCCGTGGTCCGCGCTTGGTGACTTCGCAACAATTATCGGTAGTGAAACCTTTAGCCGTGCGTGGCCTTGAACGCGGCATGCGGTTTTTGTTGCCGAACGGTAATAGCGTTGAACAGGCCGCAACGAATTCGGTCTGGACTTTGAATGCAGCCGCATTGCAACCGCTGACTGCGCGTTATCAAAACAACACACAAGTTATCGGCAAGGTGTATCGCTCAGTTAGTGGTTGGTCGGCGCAATGGGTGATGACCCAAGACGGTTCTGAAGTCGCGCGCTGGGTCGACACCAAAGCCGATCCGCGCCAAGTGATTGCCTCAGGTGCCGACGGTGCTGCCGATGCGATTGCAAAACGTGATTCGGTATATCTAAACACTGGTGTCGCCGGTAAATATCGCATAGATGTTGTTGGCGTAAATGAGAGTCAGGATTTCATTCGTTTGATGGGATATTTGCAGCAGATGGCCATCGTTCGACGCGTACAAGTGATCCAGGCAACACCGGAGTTATTGCGGCTTGAGTTGGATATGAATGTCGGCATGAAAGGCTTCTATACCTTGATTGGTTCGGGCGGCATGTTGCGCAGTACCGAGAGCAATTTTGATGCGCCACCCGAGAATAGTGATGAAATCGCACCGCCGCCTGAAACGAAATCCGTGCCGCGCTTTATCCTGCAATAACACAGGCTGAAAACAGCCTAATGAATGTAAAACAGATACCCAATGCCATCACCATTGCGCGCATGGTGGCGGCATTACCGCTGTTATATTTTTTGATTGAAGGCAATGCAGAAGTCTCGTTCTGGATCGCAATGCTTGCTGGTTTTAGTGATTCGTTAGACGGCTACCTGGCAAAAAAATTCGATTGGCGAACAGCGCTCGGTGGCTTGCTGGACCCCATTGCTGACAAGTTATTGCTCTGCGTTTGCTTTATTGGCCTGGCCTGGCAACAGGCGGTACCGTTTTGGCTGAGTGCTTTGGTGCTGGGAAGAGATGTCGTAATTGTTAGCGGTGCATGGCTCTGGTGGAAAACCATCGGGCCATTCAAGCCGACGCCAAGCTGGGTTAGCAAACTCACGACTTTTTTTCAAATTGCGTATGTAGCGCTAGTGTTGGCGGACGTGGCGTTTGCCGTCATTCCAGACTTCGTCTTGCGCTTGTTATTATGGCTGGTAACCGGTTTCACTATTGCCAGTGGTTTGGATTACTTTATTCGTTACGGCCGCCGTGCTCTGCGCGCCTGGAGAAAACAATGATAGATAACACATGGTTGCGTGATCAACGCCGTTGGCGCTGGCTAGCATTATTGGTATTGGCAGGTGCTTTGGTATGGCTGCTTTCGCCAATTCTCACTCCGTTTGTGTTGTCGGCATTGCTCGCTTGGCTCGGTAATCCATTGGTCATGCGTTTGGAACGCGCAGGGCGCTCCCGCAACACGGCAGTGATCATTGTATTTGTGTTGATGAGCTTGATATTGACCTTGACACTTATTTTGTTGATTCCTTTGCTGGAAGAACAAATACGCGAATTGATTTTATGGCTGCCGCGTTTAGCAGAGTGGACCACCGGAACGGTCATTCCATGGGTTGAGGGTCGCTTCAATATTTCTTTAAAGCAATATATTGATCCGATGGCGATCGTGAATTTAATCAAGGGCCATTGGCAACAAGCCGGTGGTGTTGCCGCCACCGTGCTCGGTGGTATTTCAAAATCCGGTTTGGCGATTTTGGGTTGGGTGGCAACGATCAGTCTGATTCCGGTGGTTACTTATTATTTTTTGCGTGACTGGCAAACCATGCTGGGACGTTTGCAAGCCTTGATTCCTCGTCCAATTGAACCGACCTTCATGAAACTGGCGCGCGAATCCGATGCGGTGCTAGGTAGCTTTATGCGTGGCCAATTAAGCGTGATGTTAGCGCTCGGGGCGGTCTATGCGCTTGGCCTATGGCTGGTCGGAGTCGAGTTTGGCTTCTTGATTGGTTTTATTGCAGGCTTGGTCAGTTTTGTGCCTTATCTAGGTGCCTTTGTCGGCATTACCGCTGCATTGATTGCCGCGTTAGTGCAGGGCATGGACCCGATGCATCTGGGTTTAGTACTCGCCGTTTTCATGATTGGTCAAACGCTAGAAAGTTTTTTTCTAACGCCTTGGCTAGTCGGCGACAGTATTGGTTTGCACCCGGTCGCGGTGATATTTTCGATTATGGCAGGTGGTCAATTATTCGGTTTTTTAGGTGTATTGCTGGCATTGCCGGTCACTGCGGTGGTGATGGTGTTATTGCGTTACGCGCATGAACAATACACGGCGAGTAATTTGTACGGTGCCGAAAAACCGATGATCGTAATGCCGGGTACTGAGGTTGCCAAAGAAAATATAATCTCCGAAAATCCGAGTGCCGGGATTGATGTGTGACGCCACAAATTCCACTGACGCTGAAATTTACCAATGACCAGGGCTTCGACAGCTTTGTTGGCAGCACCGACAGTGTGATTGCACTGCAAGCCATTGCGAACGGCGAATCAAAAGAATGGCTTTACCTATCTGGACTAGCGGGTAGCGGCAAGAGTCATTTACTACTTGCCAGTTGTGCCTTGGCCCAGAAGCAAGCACGTCGCGCGCTGTATTTTCCATTGACAGCATTTGCCGGACGTCTACAGGAAGTGTTGCCAGATCAAGAAAATGCCGACATTGTTTGTCTGGATGGTCTGGAACATTGCGCCGGCAATGAGCAAGATGAAATCGCATTATTTCATTTCCATAATCGGGCGCGTGCAGCTGCTACCACGGTTATTTATGCAGCACGCCCAGCACCGCATGGCTTGTCTTTATTGATTCCAGACTTGCAATCGCGGCTTGGGCAATGCACACGCCTGAATCTGGAAAGTCTGGACGACGAAGGCCGACGTTGCGTTTTATCACAGCGCGCCTTGCAACGCGGCCTAGAACTTGACGATACCGTACTCGATTATATGTTCAAGCGAGTTGGACGTGACTTGCTAACATTGACGACATTACTCGATAAACTTGATCGCGAAAGTCTGGCAGCACAAAGGAAAATTACGGTGCCATTTTTGCGGAAATTACTCGAAAGATAATCCCAAAAATTTCCGGGCCCAAGGGCCCTCCTACGAAAAGAAATAGAGCGTAGGAGGCCGCTTGCGGGCGACTTAGATTGAGGGTGGGAGAGCCCTTGAGTCCGAGATATTTAAATTATTTTTTCTTGTTCAAGAACGCAACCAATACGCCCAGTAAAATAATGAAAGGTACGTCGAACATAATTTGTTTCATTGCTAACTCGCTTGGTATTTTCAGCACAGCCAAATAAATCAGATAGCCTGGAATCGTCATCAAACAGGCAATGGCAGTGCCGAAGCGAACGCCCTGACTTATCGTCGAGCTTCCTGCCTGTATGCCTTGCCGATAAATCCAGGTCAGTGCAAAGCCAATCATTAAATGGGCAAGTAGCATCCAGTGAAAGAAATTCATGCCTTCTTCGTCGGAACGAAATACATTCGGTAGCAACATGTAATCGGTATGCAGCAGTGTGGCATGTACCAAAAACCCGACCATCAAAGATGCGACGGCCATAACCAGACCAGAAACAAAAAAGCGGATATCCATAAATCCTCCCCAGGTTGATGGATGCTTAATCATGTACCTGAGAAAACAAGTGGTCAATCTTTCAAATATTGTTTTCGTTCTTCCGTGTAATGCCACCAAGGCAATGCATCGCTGCCCTCCATAAAACGTACAGCAGCAATCATCGTGTCGCAAACGCATGGGTCGTTTCGAACGCCCATAATTTCGCCTAGACGATGATAAAGTTTGTAGGGATCTTTACCGATTAATTGTTGCGGCTCGAAAATAGCCATCGAGCGTAAGTCATTCGCTATCGATTTTCCGACATTTGGAATGTCTTCCAGTTTTTTTGCATCGCTGGCGGTTTTTGCTTTCATGGGAAGGGCTATTTCAAACAGGCTGATAGGTGACGTCTTAATGTTTCCGTGCCTTGCGTCGTGCAATGCCACGCAATCATGCCACTTTGCTCATTGGCTTGCGGAATGAGCTTAATTTCCGAACCGGCTTCAAGTTTTTCGTTCAAGCTAATAATAACAATGCCTTTTTCACTGACAGAAATACTTTGGACGGCGCCGCCTGCATAACTCTCGGGCTTAGCAAGGCCGGATTCGTCGTGGGTCTTTGGCCATTGGCCATGGGTCATGAAATATTCGGCCAAAGCTGTTTTAAACATCGAGCCTCGCGCAAGGGCGTCGCCCACGAGTGCACGTTGCTGCATTTCACCGGCTTGTGCATTCATGCTGTCGTTGGCATTGCTAATGGTCTGGTTGACAGCTGCGTCCAGATTGTTGGCAATATTTTGTGCTTCGAGCTTCGCCTTGCTTAAATCAATTTGCGCAGCCACAGCTTGAGCAGCAGCACGTGGCTTTGCGATGAAGTAGTCGTAGCCGAACAGTGCTAATGCCGCACCCATCAGAACAGCAGCAAACGTAATGGCAAATTGTTTCATGGTATTAGTCTTTGAAATTTTTATTTATTCAGGGCGTGGAAATGATAGGCGGATTTCGCAAACAATCGGTGGAAATTCCAATGCCATTGGATCATTGCTATTGAAAGTACCATCGCCACTTAAATAATTGTCGGGTAGCTTGGCATTTTCCGGTGGGCACAAATTCATGCCGATATGCGAGCCATCGGCCGCTTTCTTGTCGAGTGCGCCGCCGTTCCAATCGCTAATCACGCCGCCGTAGTCCCAATAGAAACCATAAAACGAAAAAGTTTTCTGATTAAGTACTTGCAAGGTCTTGATATCGGTCCCCAACTTTATAGAGTTGGAAAGTTGCCATTTCGAAATCAAACCATTTAAGGTAATGGAATCGGGATGTAAATCGTTTGCATCAAGATAGATGAGTAACTTCTTCTCTGGGTCCTTGGGAAAAAGCATCCAGCCTTGTGAAGTTTCACCTTCCGCGCCCGGAAGCTCGCTTTAGATGACATTGGTTTCGCCGTATCGTTTTTGCAATGACTCGAATGTGTCACTTTGCTTGATTGCAGTTTCGAGATGAAAGCTTACTGCTGGGGTAGCTACTTCCGGCATGGCGGCTGTTACAGTGGGCTCTGCTGGTTTTGCTTCTTCAACGACAACTTCAACTGGTGCTTGTTTTGAATCGCAGGCACTAAGTGCCAATAGACAAACACCGGCTATAAGCATTGGTTTTAAGCGTGCTGACATAAATCACCCGAATCTGCATATTTTCCTGGAGTATGCAGCAGAGTTTTCGTCGCCCGCAAGCGGGCTCCTACGTAGGAGCCCGCTTGCGGGCGATTTGCGTTATCGCGTTATCAATCTTCATCCGCATGCGGCCGGTACGAATCAACCAATTGCTTCTGCACATTGCTAGGCACCGGTTCGTAATGACTAAAGTCGATGTCGTAACGGCCACGACCTGCGGTAGCGCCCTTGAGCTCGGTCGCGTAATTAGTGAGTTCTGATAAAGGCACTTGTGCCTTGATGATGATCTCGCCGTTTCTTGCTGCATCAGTGCCGTTAATCCGAGCCCGTTTCGATGCAAGGCCGCCGGTAATATCGCCCATATGTTGCTCGGGTGCCGATACCGTTAAATCCACAATCGGTTCAAGTATTTGTGGTTTTGCTTTTGCTATCGCATCGATAAAGGCTTTTTTACCTGCCGCTATAAAAGCAATTTCTTTTGAATCCACATCATGGTATTTGCCGTCGTAAACCGTGACGCGCACATCTTGAATGGCATAACCCGCAATCGCGCCGCCGTGCAGTACTTGTCTGACGCCTTTTTCAACCGCAGGCAAATACTGCCCCGGAATAGTGCCACCTTTAATTGCATCGATAAATTCAAAGCCGCAGCCACGGTCCAGTGGTTCGATCCGCAAAAACACTTCGCCGAACTGCCCAGCACCGCCGGTTTGCTTCTTATGACGATGATGGCCTTCGGCATTGATGCTGATGGTTTCGCGATAGGCAATACGTGGCGGTCGCGATTTTACTTCAACGCCAAAGCGTTCTTTCATGCGGTCGAGCATCACACGCAGATGCAATTCGCCGAGTCCGCGAATAACGGTTTCATTCAATTCGGGATTATGCTCGACATGGAAGCAAGGGTCTTCTTCGGCCAGTTTGTGCAAGGCGGTTGAAAGCTTTTGTTCCTGGCCACGGGTAGCGGCTTCGATTGCTAAACCAAACATCGGCTTCGGAAATTCGATGGGTTTCAGATGGATATGATCTTCATCATGCGAGTCATGCAAGATTGCATCGAAATGAATTTCCTCGATTTTTGCGACAGCCGCAATATCGCCGGGAATGGCGTAGTCGATTTCAACATGGTCTTTGCCTTTCAACTTGAACAAATGCCCGACCTTAAACGCTTTCTTGCCATCGTCAATAAATAATTGCGTGTCTTTTTTTACAGTGCCCTGAAACACTCGGAACACGCTCATCTTGCCCACAAAAGCATCATTGACGATTTTAAAAACATCAGCAATCACGTGTGCTTTTGCGTCAGGTACGGCTAGCAAAGATTCTTCGCCTTTGAAAAATGGCGGCGGATTGGCCTCAAAAGGATTCGGAAATAATTTTTCCGCAATATTCAATAATTCTTTTACGCCGGCACCGCTGCGAGAAGAGACGAAACAAATCGGCACCAGATGGCCCTCGCGCAGGCATTGCTCGAACGCATCGTGCAATTCCTCGCCGGACAAACCTTGTTCACCTTCTTCAAGATAATGGCCCATCACGGTTTCGTTGACCTCGACAACTTGATCAATAATTTTTTGATGCCACTCATCCACCGAACCCATGTCGATTCTCTCCTCACTTTGGCCTTCGGGTTTAAAAAAACAATCAATAATAGATTTGCCATTTTGTGACGGCAAATTCAGCGGCAAGCATTCGTTGCCAAATTCTTCGCGAAGCTGATTCACTAGTACACCAAGCTTGTCAGGATCGGCATCCATTTTATTGATGACCAGTACACGGCATAGATTGCGGATCTTGGCCACTTCCATCATCCGGCGTGTGCCGTATTCAATGCCATTACTCGCGTTGACGACTATGCAAACAGTGTCGACAGCAGAAAACGCCGACAGCGTAGGGCCACGAAAATCGGGGTAACCCGGCGTATCAAAAATATTCAAATGAATACCGGCATGATCTGTGGAAGCTAACGTAGTGTTAAGAGAATGCCCTCGCGCTTTCTCCATCGGATCAAAATCCGATACTGTCGTTCCGCGTTCAATACTGCCTGCCGTTTGTATTGCGCCACCGGCATGCAGCAGGGCTTCAAATAAGGTGGTTTTGCCGGTGCCTGGATGGCCTGCCAAAGCCATGTTTCTAATTTGTGCAGTTGTGTAAGACATGATGCCTATTCTCCTTATCGAACGGGAGACCTAAAAAACCACTATCGTCGCAATATTGCGTTTTGTCTTGCTTAGAACTATGGATTTTTAGCGTCTCACTGGTAGAAGGGCGTCACGGCTGGCGTGGAGGGCGCAGGGTTGTTCAAGCCCCGAGTCGCGCGTCGGTCATGGCGAGTCCGGCAGAGCCGGACCTCTAGTTTTCTCTTCTCACAAGCGCAGGTCAATGGGTTTACACTAAACATACATAAATTTGGAGCAAGACCATGAGTTTTAAACGTATTGCAACAGCGCGCTGGGAAGGTGATTTGATCAGCGGCAAAGGTGTAATGAGTACACCTCAAAGCGGCTTGTTTGCCGATCAAAATTATTCTTTCAAGACTCGCTTCGGTGAAGAAAAAGGCACTAACCCGGAAGAATTATTAGCAGCAGCGCATGCCGGTTGTTTTAGCATGGCTTTATCACTGGTGCTTGGCAAGGCAGGGTTCACCGCGAATCGAATTGAGACTCGCGCCGAAGCCACGATGGAAATGGGCCAAGATCCTGGGCCGACTATTACCGGTGTGCATTTGATTGTATCGGGCGATGTGCCGGGAATCAGCGCGGAGCAGTTCTCTGAAATCGCGAATATGGCAAAAGCCGGATGCGTTATTTCGCGGGCACTCGCGGTCCCGGTAACGATGGACGTCACACTTGTCTAAAGCGAGTGTGCTCTTTATTCACGGCGCCGGAGGCGGTGGCTGGGAATGGAATATCTGGACGCGTATTTTTCGGGCGCATGGCTTTGATGTTAACGCGCCTGATCTTGTGCCGTCGGTAAACGGATTGGCCAATACTTCGCTCGAAGATTATCAGCAGCAAATACAACAGCATGTGCTCGCCATTAATTCACCCAAAATAATTATTGGAGCAAGCCTTGGTGGCTTACTGGCTTTGATGAGTGCTGATCACGCCGATGCGATTGTATTAATTAATCCGATGCCGCCTTCGCCTTGGCATTTACAAATGGCGGCGCAAGAACATTATTCTGCTGTCATTCCATGGCAATCGCGTGCCAGCTTGCGAGGTACAAGACGTGCCCTGTTTGATTGCGATGCAGTAACTTGTCTGTATGCATTTCGACATTGGCGTGATGAGTCTGGTGCAGCGATGAATGCTGCGATGGCAGGCGTAGATATTATTCAACCCAAAGGTCCTGTACTTGTAATGGTATCCGAGCAGGACAAAGACGTTCCTTTTTCAGTGTCCAAAAATTTGGCTACAAGTCTGAATGCCGCGTTTATTAATCTGCCGGAATGCAGTCATGTTGGGCAATTGCTCGGCAAAACTGCAGACCGTTGTGCATTAGATTCTGTCGCGTTCCTGAATGATATTTTTTACTAGCGGTTGATTCAGGAATATTTAATTTCCCAAGCCGTATCGTTTGCATCACGCCAACCCGGCGCATGGAGTTAAAAATGAAACGTCTTGCATTGACTGCCTTGGCTCTTGCATCCACCGCGCTTTCCGGCGCCGCTTTCGCCGATGATTACTATAATCAAGGTAATCGCTCTGGCTATGAATACAATAATGCTTATGGAAATAACGGTGCCCGTTATGACAACGCACGCGTTATCAGTGTTGATCCAATCATCGACCAGTACACCTCGCAATCGCGTCGCGAATGCTGGGTAGTTTCGTCACGTAACAATAATCGTTATGGCAATCGCTACAACCATAATCGTTATAGCAACAACTATGATCATTCCTATAACAATGATCGCTACAGCAATGGTCGTTACAACAATGGCATTGGTAATAATACTGGCGCTGTCCTCGGTGGTGTAATAGGCGCAGCCCTTGGCAACCAAGTAGGTGATGGCGACGGTCGTCGTGCAGCCACTGCTGTTGGTGCAGTGCTTGGTTATGCTATTGCTCGGGATGCACAAAATAATCGTAGCGGCAGTAATCGCTATTCCAATAATGGATATTCTGACAATAGTTACAATAATAACTACGACTATCGAAATGACCGTCAGAGCAATGGCTACTACACGGAACCCAACGGCCAATTACGTTGCCGCATGGTGAACGATGATAACTATGCTTACGGCTATCAAAATAATCGTTATCAAAATAATAGCGACTACCGTTATGGCCGCGACCAGTATGTAAATCAACGCTATCAGGATCGTTATGATCATGATCGCAATGACAACCGCTATGAAAATGCCCGTGTTACCGGTTACCGCGTAAGCTTTGAATATCACGGCCAAACCTATAGCACCGTGACTGATTATCACCCTGGCAGCCATATTCGCGTTCGCGTGAGTGTAGAAGCCGATGGTAATAACCAAGTGGGCTATAACGACCGCAATAGCCGCTACTCACGTTATTGATTGTTTGCTGAATTCGTTTCAATGCAAAGGAGCCGCAAGGCTCCTTTGTTTTTTCTTTTGTAGGAGCGCTCACGAGCGCGAAAATTTACGAAATAATTTCAGTGTAGGAGCGAGCTCGCGACCGCCATGGACGGTGGGAGTGCTGAAAATGCAGGAGCATTTTTCAGCCTCGCGAAAACCAGCGTCGATGCATTCGCGAGCAGAGCTCGCTCCTACGGCTTCGGTTTTCTTTGTGATCTTTGTGCGTTCTTGGTGTCTTTTTTTTTCTAATTTGTCTTCATCGCAGTTTTATTCGCGCCTAAAGGCGCTCCTACAGATCAAATCAATTCCAACTCAAGCTGCCTTCAATCACGGTCTGGGTTTTTCCGCCAATCCAGACTTCGCCTTCATCATCCACTCGCACTTGTACAAAACCATTGCGGCCTACTTCGCGACCTTGGCTAGCGGTATAGGTTGTACCGATTTTTTCCAGACTCTTTTTCTCGTGCATTAACGCCGCTATTGCCGCATTGGCGCTACCAGTGACCGGATCTTCGGGAATGCTGTCGGCAGGACAAAACGCGCGAACAACTAGCTGGTATTCATCAGAAATTGATCGGGCGTACACGGCTAAGCCCACGGCATCAGATGCTTGCGTCAAAGTCGCGATCTCGGACAACAGAGGTTTCAATTCACGGACTGCTGCTTCATTAGCCAACTCAACGCACCACCACAACGGTCCATTGTTAATCAGTGTGGGCGATAAACTACCCAACCGCATATTTTTTATCGCAGCATCTAACTGCGTTTGAATATTGGCATCATGCGGAATAATTTTAGCGCGCGGTGCGCGCACCGAAATGCAACGGTCTTTTCCTTCGGCATCAACTTTTATCGGCAATAAACCCGCTGCACATTCCTGTAGCAGTTTGCCGTCGGTTGCTTTGACCAAACCTGATTCGAGAACAGCATGGGCCGTGCCGACACTCGGGTGGCCAGCAAATGGCAGCTCGGAAACCGGCGTAAAGATTCTTACGCGATAACTGGCTTGAGTGTTGGTTGGCGGCAATACGAAAGTGGTTTCCGACATATTGGTGAATTACGCAAAAGCCTGCATCTGTTCGGTGCTCAGGTTTTCACCATCAAGTACGACCGCTAAGCCATTGCCGGCACCGGCAACATCGGCAAATACATCGCATTGCAAAAAGCGTCTTGTTGTATTCATTTCAATCAATCCAGTTCAGTGTGCCATTGATAACGGTTTGGCATTCGCCGCCCACCCAAATATCGTCTTGTTGCGATGCCCGCAAATCGATGGTGGCATCGTGGCCAATCTCACGCCCTTGACTCACGCGGTAATTATTTCCGATGCTTTCTAATGCGCCGCTATCCAGTAAATAAGCAGCGATAGTGGCATTGGCAGCGCCAGAGGCCGGGTCTTCCTTGATACCAAAGGCGGGAGCAAATGCACGAACGGCGAGTTGATAGTCTTGATTGTGGCAGCGGGAAAACACGCACAAGCCCATGCTGTCGTTTGCTTTGGACATTGCGGTAATTCCGCTGTGGTCGGGCTTTAAGTTACGTAGTGCATTTTCATCGCGCATTTCCGCTATCCACCATTTGCGTCCACCCTCGACTAGACTGGGTGATAACTCGCCGAGTTCTAGCCGTGAAAAAACGGAGTTTGCTTCTGTCGAATCCGAACCTAAAAGAGCAATATTTTTCACTGCGGGAGCGCGAAAAAATAATCGGCGGCGAAATTTTTTCGAGGTTTCGATACGAATCGGTATTAGGCCGGCATCGCATTCCTGAATAATCTCGCCATTTTTAGTATTAATTTGTTTCGATACCAGCAAAGCATGCGCCGTTCCAAGACTCGGATGACCAGCGAACGGAATCTCGCGTTGTGGGGTAAATATGCGAACCCGATAGTCGGCATTCGCCTGCGTTGGCGGCAGTACAAAGGTGGTTTCGACTAAGTTGGTCCATGCCGCAATCGTTTGCATTTGCTCGCTTGTCAGGTCCACGGCGTTCAGCACGACTGCCAAGGGGTTGCCACAACCGGGCCGCTTGGAAAACACATCAACTTGCAAGTAAGGTCTTGGCGGCATTCTTATTCCAACTTTATAAGCAACAGGGGGCTTCATAGTTTATGGGCATAGTTTATTATGGGGTCCTTTAGTTTGTCTTTAAGCAGGCGCAGTTCGTAATGACCCCCAGTGACTGGATTGTATTGAAATTCGGCGGCACGAGTGTGTCGCGCCGCAATCGTTGGAATATCATCGGTCAGTTGATGCAAAACCGTGTACAGGACGAAAATGTACGGGTGCTAGTGGTGGTGTCGGCGTTGTCAGGCGTGACCAACTCATTGCAGTCAATAACCGACCAACATGGTGATCGTTCAGCAGTGCAGACGCTGGTCGATGGTCTTATCGAAAAACACCGCGCCTTCTGTGTTGAACTTGAAATTGATGCCGATAAATTTTTGTCGCAGCGTTTCGATGCCTTGCAGGCTTTAGTCAACGATACTCGACGTGAGCAGGCTGAACTTTCCTGGCAGGCTGAAGTGCTGGCGCAAGGTGAACTGCTTTCATCAACACTCGGCGTAGCGTACTTATGTACGCAAGGTATGGACGTGCAGTGGTGCGATGCCCGCGATGGTTTAAAAGCCATCGTGATGCCTCATCAAACATCCTGGGCACAGCGGTTATCGGTTTCCTGTGATTATCAAACGACAACCAATGTCGAGACCATGTTTGCGAGCAATGCCAGCTTGTATATCACGCAAGGATTTATTGCGCGCCATCCCGACGGCAACACGGCCATTCTTGGACGTGGTGGTTCCGATACGTCGGCTGCATACTTTGGCGCCTTGTTGAAAGCACGACGTGTAGAAATCTGGACTGATGTGCCAGGCATGTTCAGTGCTAATCCGCGTGCAGTTCCGCAAGCTCGCTTGTTGTCGAAACTTGATTATGAGGAAGCGCAGGAAATTGCATCGACCGGCGCGAAAGTCTTGCACCCGCGTTGTATTCATCCTTGCCGTGATTTGCGCGTGCCGATCTGGATTCGCGATACCGAACGTCCCGATATGCTGGGTACCGTAATTGATGATCGCAGTGCTTCGGTAGCGGGCGTTAAAGCGATCAGCTCGAGACGGGGCATTGTGTTGGTGTCGATGGAAACCATCGGCATGTGGCAACAAGTAGGTTTTTTGGCCGATGTATTTGAGCGTTTCAAGAAGCACGGTTTGTCGGTGGATTTGATTGGTTCGTCCGAAGCGAACGTCACTGTGTCTTTGGACCCTTCCGACAATCTGGTGAATTCAAATGTGCTCGATGCCCTGTGCGCCGATTTGTCGGAAGTCTGCCGCGTAAAAGTCATTGCGCCTTGCAGTGCGATAACGTTAGTTGGTCGTGGCATGCGTTCATTACTGCACAAATTGACCGACGTGTGGAGCGAGTTTGGTCGCGAGCGTGTGCATTTGCTGTCGCAAAGCTCGAATGATTTAAATCTGACCTTTGTAGTCGATGAAGGCTTCGCCGAAGATTTGATGCCGACTTTGCACGCCTTGCTGATAGCATCCGGTGCGATGCCGGTTGATGAAGCACTTGTTTTTGGCCCAAGCTGGAATCAAATTGAATCAGCGGACAAAGAACGCACAGTCACCTGGTGGCAAACCAAACGCGATCTTTTGATTAGTAAGGCAGCCAGCCACACACCGCTGTATGTTTATGATCTGGCGACGGTGCGTGCACAGGCCAAAGCGTTGAAAGCCGTTGCAGCCATTGATCGGCATTTTTATGCGATCAAGGCGAATTCGCATCCGCAGATCCTGCAAACACTTTATTCCGAAGGCTTTGGTCTGGAATGTGTATCGCAGGCCGAACTGCAACACGTGTTTGCCTCGGTTCCCAATATAAAGCCGGACGATATTTTATTTACGCCAAGTTTTGCGCCACGCAGCGAATATGCATTTGCATTTGATCGCGGTGTAAATGTCACGATTGATAGCGTTAGTTCTTTGCAACAGTGGCCGGATTTATTTGCCGATAAGAATATTATCCTGCGCATCGATCCCGGCTTCGGCCAAGGCCATCATGCAAAAGTACGCACCGGTGGTAAAGAAGCAAAATTTGGCTTGGCAGTGAATGATGTTCCGGCCTTTGAAGTCGAAGTAAAAAAACTTAACACGCGCATCGTCGGTTTGCATTCACATATAGGTAGCGGCATTGTCGATGCTCAGCACTGGGCGACGGTGTATGCGCAACTGGCAGCGATTGCCGATCGACTCGGTACGGTATCGAGCATCGATGTTGGCGGCGGCATTGCGATTCCGTACAAATATGACGATGCCGAATTTGATTTGCAGGCCTATGGTGCTGTACTGGCAGAATTAAAAGTTGCTTATCCGCAATACCAGTGTTGGGTTGAACCCGGCCGTTTTATGGTGGCGCAAGCCGGTGTTCTATTGACGAAAGTTACCCAGACCAATACAAAACAAGGTGTACGACGTATTGGCCTAGATGCTGGCATGAATGCCTTGATGCGGCCGGCGCTATATGATGCCTGGCACGAAATCGTGAACCTTTCGCGATTGGACGAACCTGATGGCGCGGTTGCCGAAATAGTTGGCCCCATTTGTGAAAGTAGCGATGTGCTCGGCCATCGCCGCTGTTTACCCGATACCACTTCAGAAAACGATATCGTAGTGATTGCAAACGCTGGTGCTTATGGCTATGTAATGGCGAATCGCTACAACCTGCGCGAGCTGCCGCAGGAGGAAATAATAGATGACTAACAATAATTTTAATCGTGAAGCAATAAAAGCGTTTCGTTTTGTTCGATGCGACTTCGATGCACAAACCGGCGTCGCTTCATTGGCTTATGCTTTTGATAATGGCGAGGAGCTCCTTGAAACGGTGCAGTTTCCGGGCGCACCATTTATCTTGTCGCAACAACAAAAAGTGGCGTCCGAACAGGCATTAAAGTTACTGCATTTAATTGCTGGCGTGAGTTATTACAAAGCCGCCGTACCGCCTGGAATACGAATCGAATCAGCCAGCATTGATTCCGATACGGCCGATTTTCTGCAAACCCTCTATGAAAATGGTCTGGGCGAGTTTGCTTATCGAAATGGTCTGAATTTACGCGGCAAAATAAAATTTCCGCATTCCGCGGAATTACAAGCAAGCGTAGGTAGTGCGAATTTAAAACAGCATGCGCTGGTAGCTATTGGTGGCGGTAAGGATTCTCTGGTCAGCATTGAAGCATTGCGAGCTGCCGGTATCAATCAAACCATCACGTGGATTGGCAGCTCGCCTTTGATCAAAGCCTGTGCCGAACGCACCGGTCTGCCATTGCTCAATATCGAAAGAAAATTACCTGCTACTTTATTTGAAATGAACAAGCACGGTGCATTGAATGGCCATATTCCGGTAACAGCAATTAACTCGGCCATTCTGGTGATGGCGGCGATCTTGAATCAATCCAATCAGGTGGTGTTCTCGAATGAACGCTCTGCAAGTTATGGCAGCATTATTCCCGGCACCGGCGAAGTGAATCATCAATGGTCGAAAGGTTGGGCGTTTGAGCAGGCCTTCGCAGCGCTGGTTAAAAAAACCGTTGCATCAGATTTAAATTATTACTCATTGTTGCGGCCATTCTCTGAATTAGCAGTGGCGCGCGCGTTCGCCAATATTGATCGTTACGATGCGCATTTTTCTTCCTGTAATCGTAATTTTCATATTCTGGGTGATAAACCCGCACAGCGTTGGTGCGGTGTTTGCCCGAAATGCCATTTCGTATTTTTGGCCCTGGCGCCTTTTATGCCAAAGCCGCGTTTATTGAATATATTCGGCAGAAATTTATTGGATGAAACCGAACAGACGGCAGGTTTCGATGGCTTGATGGAATATCAGGATCACAAACCCTTTGAATGCGTGGGCGAGGGCAAGGAATCACGTGCGGCGATGAATTTATTGGCTGCGAGCGCGAGTTGGCGTGAAGATGCTATCGTGGCAAGGTTCGTGCGTGAAATAAAGCCGATGTTAAGTGCAGAAGAACTGGCAATCGCGCCTTTAATGCAGGCGGACGAACAGCATGGCATTCCCCTGACTGTCTGGAGCGTGTTGCGTGAAAATTTCTGATCTAGAAAATAAACGCGTCGCTATTTGGGGCTATGGCCGCGAAGGCAGGGCGGCACTGGCTGCTTTACGGTGGCGTTTACCGCGCCAACCCATTACGGTTTTTTGTAACGAGCAAGAAGCACCGACTTTGCTGGCCATGGAAGACCCCAATTGTCATGTTGATGTAGAAGTTAGCGGTGACAAATTATCGACATTTGAATATGTGATCAAATCACCCGGTATTAGTCCGTACACATCACCGGCCGTCGATGCCGCGTTGCACGGCACACAATTTATTGGCGGTACTGCCTTATGGTTTGCCGAGCATCCCCATGAACGCACGATCTGCGTAACCGGCACAAAGGGTAAAAGCACAGTCACTGCCCTGATCGCACATTTACTGCGCAGCGCGGGTCGGCGTACTGCATTGGCGGGCAATATTGGTTTGCCATTACTTGAGTTACTGGATGTTGAACCACCACCGCAGTTTTGGGCAATAGAAGTGTCCAGCTACCAAACGCGGGAAGTGGTTGCTCCGGAAGTGGCCGTGATCCTTAATTTCTTTCCGGAACATCTTGATTGGCATGGTAGTGAACAGCGTTACTTCGATGACAAGATGTCTTTGGCGATTAGTTCTGGGGCACG
>JAYUUM010000140.1:0-11153 GCA_043754555.1 Arenimonas sp.
CAAGGCCCGTAAAGCCAAAAAAGAAATGGTTGAGGCCAACTTGCGTCTGGTCATTTCGATCGCGAAAAAATACACCAACCGTGGTTTGCAATTCCTCGATCTAATCCAGGAAGGCAATATCGGCTTGATGAAAGCAGTCGATAAATTTGAATACCGTCGTGGTTATAAATTCTCTACCTATGCCACCTGGTGGATTCGCCAGGCCATTACCCGTTCCATTGCTGACCAGGCCCGCACCATTCGTATTCCGGTGCATATGATTGAAACTATTAATAAGCTCAATCGTATTTCGCGCCAGATGTTGCAGGAAATGGGCCGCGAAGCAACGCCGGAAGAATTGGCGAAGAAAATGGAAATGCCGGAAGATAAAATCCGCAAAGTCCTGAAAATCGCGAAAGAACCGATCTCGATGGAAACACCGATTGGTGATGATGAAGATTCCCATCTGGGTGACTTTATCGAAGACACCAATGTCGAATCCCCGATGGAAACTGCGACCAATATTGGTCTGCGCGAAACCGTTGGCGATGTATTGGCCGGCCTGACCCCACGCGAAGCGAAAGTATTGCGCATGCGTTTCGGTATCGACATGAATACCGATCACACACTGGAAGAAGTCGGCAAACAATTCGACGTAACCCGTGAGCGCATTCGTCAAATCGAAGCCAAGGCACTGCGTAAGTTGCGCCACCCAAGTCGTTCGGAACAACTCCGCAGCTTCCTCGATCTGGAATGATCGAATAAGTAGCATAAATTTAAGCCCCGCAATGCGGGGTTTTTTTTTCATCGATTTCTAATTATTTGTTTTCTAATTGCCTGATAGCAGCGATAATACAAATCTCCCTTCTGGCGACCGGCATTCTGACTTCATTGATGCCGCGTCTAACCACTGCGGGCCCATAGCTCAATTGGTTAGAGCAGCGAACACATAATTCGTTGGTTCCAGGTTCAAGTCCTGGTGGGCCCACTAACTTTCCAATCGTTTCACGACAGTGCGTGTTCTGTTGTTAGTGCTTTCTAACGGACAGTGTCAGGGACATCTAGTAAGTTATGTTGTTGGACGTTTATGTCACTCGTCGCCGCAATCAGTAAATCACAGCATCGTCGGCATCACAGGCTAAGTTTGGTAGCGTGTTTGGCGAGCAGATTGGGTCAGCCTGGCTCGACGAATAGGTTCTCTGATAGTGTGTGGGTTCGGATGTGAAAAACTGCTCCGAGATCAGGCTTTTCTACACATTTGATTGATATCAGAATGTCGCTGATGACTGGTTAAGCCAGTTTTTTATTCCCATTGAGTGTTACATCTCCATTGTTGTAGCTAGTTATCGGCCAATATTAAGCCAATTACACGTGGTTCTGGACGATTTTGTAACAAAATTTTAACATTGCTACTGTAAACACAAATCTGAATCCTCACAGCATGGCAGGATGTTAATTCAATGTTATAGTCAGCTCGTTGGACTATCGGGGCTCGCTAGACGAGGATCTTCCGGCAAATAAATAAGACTAATTCTCTAGACTAAAATTAATACGGGGTAGGTATGAAATTAAGTAATAAGACAAGATTGCAACGCAATCTGCTTGCACAATCGCTGGCACTTGTCATTGGCTTGCAGTTCTCTGCTGGCGTAATCGCTCAAGATGCCGTTAAAGAAAAAGCAACTCAAGAAAAGAAAGAAGAATCGAAAGAACTGGAAGCGGTGCAGGTTGTTGGATCGCGTATCAAGCGCACCGAGACAGAAGGACCAGCACCTGTAACAGTTATTACCAGCACGCAAATTGAGGCTGAGGGATTTATTACGGTTTTTGATGCGTTGAATACGCTTACACAAGCATCTGGTAGCACACAAAATGAATTGTTTCAGGGCGGCTTTACTCCCAATGCCAGCGTTATTAATCTTAGAGGCCTAGGCCCTGGCCGCACACTTTTGTTAATTAATGGCCGTCGCGCAGCAGATTATCCGCTTCCCTACAATGGACAGAGCAACTTCGCTAATTACGGAAATATACCTGCTGCAGCTGTGGACAGGATCGAAGTCCTAGCTGGCGGTGCCTCTGCAATTTACGGCTCGGACGCAGTTGCGGGTGTTATTAACGTAGTTCTAAAAAAGAATTATGAAGGTAATGTTGTTTCTCTAGAAATCGGCGGTGCCATCACTGAAGGTGGGCGTGATTCAAGTAATTTCCAATGGGTCGGCGGAACTTCGGGCGACAATTACAACATCACCTATGCTATCGAGCACTACTACAGTGAGCCATTATTTGCATATCAGCGTGATTTTATGGATTCATTACTTGACAACCCGTTGCCAAATGCAATCACTGGACAGCAGCCGATAGGTTCTGTTCGTTTAAATAGAGCGACTGGAAGTAGCACGAATAGCTATTTTAATTTAGGCAATATATGCGGGCAGTGGGATGATTTTGTGCCATGGTCCTTTAGGTCAGGAACAACAGGCGCTACTCTGGGTCCTGCATGCGGTACATTTGTTGATGTTGGTTACCAGACCATTGCAAACTCGAATAAAGATTTGTCAGGCTACGTTTACGGCAATTACGATTTTAATGACAACCTGAAAGGCTGGGCTAGTCTGCAAATGTGGGAGTCTCGTGCGCGCTTTACAAGCGGAACCCAGTTCTGGGGTGGACCAGGCGGTGCTAACGGGGGGGCTGGTTCTTGGTTTAGTCCTGTAGCTCTAAGCAATGGTAGTGGTGTGGTAACGCCTGCAAACATCGCCCTTGCCGCGCAGCGAGTTTTCACACCTCAAGAGGCTGGCGGTGTAGAAGAGTTAATGACAAAGTCTGAAGAGAGATCTATAGACTTTGCCGTTGGTATTAGCGGTACTTTTTTTGATAATTTGGACTGGGATTTCACCATTGGACACGCACGTTACGAGACAGACACAAGTCGTCCGCGTATGGTTTCTGCATTAGTTAATGACTTTTTTGGTGATTTCACTGGGGGTACTACAGGAGGGCGTCCGAACTACGTGCTTGATCTATCCAGATATAGCCGTCCTTTGACGCCAGCTGAATTTGCCAGCATAAACACAAGCGTTGTAACTTCTGCTGTTTCTAAAGTGACCCAGGCAAGCTTTGTATTGTCTGGAGACTTGTTTGAATTACCTGCGGGCCCGGTAGGCTTTGCTGCAGTGATTGAGGGTTCTTCGCAGGAGTATGACCTGACTGCAGATCCAAGAATACTACCTGCTCGTCGTGAAATTTATAACTTGACGGGAACTGGCGGCGGCGGCGAAAGAGACCGGTATGCATTGGGTGCTGAATTCAAGGTTCCTGTCCTTGATTCACTAACTGCAAGCTTTGCAGCGCGATTTGACAAATATGATGACGTTACTGCGGTAGATAACGCGTTTACATGGAATACCGGACTCGAATGGCGCCCAACTGATAAATTGCTTGTAAGAGGTACGGCATCCACAAGCTTTAAGTCGCCAGACATGCATTTCGTATTTGCAGAGCGAAGTGGTGCATTTAGCCCTATATTCGATACCTATCGCTGTTTAGCGGGTGGCTTTACTTCAACTGCATGCGGCAGTGGTAATCCGTCCTACAGCTATACTGCATTTGGCGTTCGTCAGGGTACGCGAGAACTTACGGAAGAAACGGGCAAATCCAAAACTCTGGGTTTTGTGTACGATATAACTGACGGTATGTCGGTGAGTATCGATTACTACGATGTTTCAATTGAAGGCGGCGTTGCAGATATTACAACCGCTTATATTCTTGATGCCGAGGCTGGTTGCAGAACAGGTTTAACACCCAATAGAAACCCCTATGAATACGCCGCAGGCTCTGCCTTTTGTGTAGATATTCTGAGCCGCATTGATCGGGGCGTACCAGCGGGTCTAGAGACTATCGGTGCAATCACCGAAATTCGCAGAGGACCAATTAACCGAGCTTTTCAAGGTACCAGCGGCATTGATGCAAGCTTTAAATACCGTTTCGATACAGATCGTTTAGGGAATTTTGGTATTGATCTTGCATGGTCCCATACACTGTCTAGTGAGACCTCGCAGTTTGCATCTGACCCAATCATTCAGACTCGCGACTTGAAGACAAATTTCGACACTCGCAGCAGAACTAGGGCTACTTTTAGCTGGAGCAAGAATGGTTACACGGCAAATCTTTTTGCCAACAGGCTGGGGTCACTGCCTAACTGGCAGGAAACGGGCCGTATTCATCCGTTTGTAACCTGGAATGCAAATTTCGGGTTTGAAATAACGGAAAACATTAAAACGACTATTTTCGTAAACAATGTGTTCAATAAGCTGTCCCCAGAGGACGATGGATTTAATTCATATCCATATTTCTGGCGGGCGTTTAGTCCAATTGGTCGCGAGTTTTTTGTCAAAATGGAATACAAGTTTAACTAAGGTTTTATTTCAATTAAAACCCGACTTACGAGTCGGGTTTTTTTTTAATTGCAAATTGATATCGTCATATGGAGCACTCATGAAATATTTTACAGTCCTAGTCCTTCTTGCAGCAACTGTCGTAAATGCTGGAGAGCCAGTTCCAATTAACGACTTCGTTAAGCGCGCAAGATATAGCACTGCTAAGATATCGCCGCTTGGTGAATATTTAGCGTTGCAGGTAGAGCAGGGGGAGCAGGATGTTTTAACTGTCTTGGATACAAAAACATTAGGCCTAATCAAGATTAATCAACTTCCTGGCGGTAAAAGCGTCGGTTCATTCTATTGGGCGGGCCCTAGTCGTTTAATGTTTAATGCAACAAAAAAAATTGGCAGCTACGCTCAACCATTTAGTACCGGTGAGTGGTTTGCTGTGGACGCAAACGGAGATAAGCCAAGGACCCTGCTCGAATACGGCTCTCAAGGCGCTACTGGCAAAGGTAAGCAAGTGTCAAACTCTGAGCGTTTCAATCTGCTTGAGACTACCCCGGAAAGTAATGACGATGTAATCATGCAAGTAACGGCAGGTATTTCTGCCGAGAAGTTTTCAACAGAAGTGGTGTTATTGGACACTTATTCGGGTCGACGCAAAACGTTGGCTAAAGCGCCGAAGGAAAACTGCAACATTACTCTTGATGCAAAAAATGAGCCGCGTTATGCAATTTGCAGTGAGAGCAAAGCAGATGATGGAAGTTTTGAACAGCATTCCGAGCTTTACAAACGGAGCGATTACGGTGTTTGGACATTGGTCAATAAGTCAAAATCTACAGGTCAACGAATCTCAGTATTCGGCACGTCGACTGACGGAAAAATATATGCAACGGCCGATGACCGAAAAAAACCAGCTGCATTCGGTTATTTGAATAAAGACACGGGTGTTTTTGAATCTAAATTTCAAGATCCCGTTGCCGAAATATCAAACTACATAATTTCTAGCGATCGCAATACTGTGCTTGGGCTGGTTACGGAAGCCGGTGGACCGAAAGTGCATATGCTCGAGGAAGAATCTGCTGACGCGCAATTGTATTTGTCATTATCGGAAGCATTTCCAAAACAATACGTAGATTTTTCTGGTGCGACCCTGGACGGCAAAAAAATTCTTGTTTCAGTTACCAGTGATCGTAATCCCGGCGAGCTTTATCTATATGATCGCGATACAGCTAAAGCCAGATTTCTGATGCGCAATCGTCAATGGCTAGATCCGGAAAAAATGGCGGAAGTAAAACCGGTGAAAATAAAATCGCGTGATGGCGTGGATTTATATGGTTATCTCACTATCCCAAAAGGGAAGTCGCTTAAGGGTAATCTGCCCTTAATAGTAAACCCGCATGGCGGTCCTATTGGCCCTCGTGATAACTGGAATTTTAATTTTGAAGCACAAATGTTTGCCAGTCGCGGTTATATGGTTTTGCAATTGAATTTTCGTGGTTCTGGAGGATATGGACAAGCATTCCAAGACCTCGCACATCGGGAATGGGGTCGCAAGATGCAAGATGACCTCACCGATGCGACTCAATGGGCAATAAAAGAAGGTCACGCCGACCCCAAACGTATTTGTATTTATGGTGGTAGTTATGGCGGCTACGCCTCGCTTATGGGGGTCGCAAAAGAACAAGGCCTATATCAATGTGCTGTTGGTTATGTGGGTATTTATGATCTGCCCATGATGTATACGAAAGGTGATATTCCTGAGCGAGATTCCGGACGTCGCTATTTAGAACGGACCATTGGGAGAGATCAAGCCGAACTGAAGGCGCGGTCACCTTCTGAACTTGCCGACAAAATTAAAGTGCCAGTTTTTTTAGCCGCAGGTGCTCGTGATGTTAGAGCGCCACCAGAGCATACGGAAGCTATGCGTGATGCTTTAATCAAAGCAGGCAATCCGCCAGAGGTCGTAATCATTCAAACTGGTGAAATGCATGGGTTTTATGATGAGAAAAACAGCCTCAACTTATATACAAAAATGCTCGCTTTTTTTGATAAATATATCGGCATCAAAAAATAACTGTAGTTTGTTTATATATTCAATCCAAGACACAAGTTTCATTAAAACCTCTTAGTGTGCAAGCTTGGGTACCGCTGAAAGGCGGTATTCAACAAATGAATATAGCGGGTATTTTGGTGGCTTCTAGCTGCGAGTCGGACATCATGAATTGCGATGCAGCTGCCCTAGACTGAATTATTTTGGTAGTACCGGAAAGCCATGTTCATTACGAATATCGGCAACCGCCTGGCTGGCAATTTGTTCGCGCAGGCTTTGGCCGGTTAATAGCAATGGAAGCTGCTCGCGTTGTAGTCGCAGGGCGTTAGCGTAGGCGGTGCTGGCTTGTTCGTTTTTTTGTTGTGCGCTGTAAATATTGCCTAAGCTTTCCCAGGCGTCGGGGCTAGCAGCGAGCGATACTGATCGTTGCAGCATGGCTTCGGCTTTAGGATAATTTTTGTCCTGGCCATAGAGTTTGCCGAGCGCGGCATGCAGTGCGGCATCGTCAGGGTGTTGTGGTAGCCAGGCTTCGCACAGGCCAAGCCGCTGCTCGTTTGCGTGCGCGGAAATGGCGGCCAGTGTATAGAGTAATTCGGGAGTCCAGTATTGATTCAAGTGGTCGCTCAGTACCTGTACGGCTTTTGTTTCAAGACCGAGGTTATCTGCCCGCATCGCAAAAGTTTTTAATATTGAAGTGTTATTGCGTAAGCGCTCTGGCAAGTTGTGCCATTGAAGCAAGCAGGCATCGGCATCGCTGCTTTGTTCGATTGCGCTGGCATGCAATTGAATGTCTAACTCGACGAGCACACTTGCCGATAGTGCCTGCTCTTTGCGCAAAATATTCAACAAAGTGGCAGCCTCTGCCGCACGGTTATTTTTTCCGAGTGCTTGCAAATATAAATACTGACCTTGTGGCGATAATCTTTTTGTTTCATGCAAAGTTGTTAACAAAGTAATGACTTGTTCGACATCCTCATTGAGCAAGGCTTTGTTTGCGGCTTGTAAATTAGCGGCATCGGGGTCATGCGCCAGCAAAGCGGCATGATGTTGCGCAGCCCGCGCGGGCTCATTCAAAAGATTCGCAGCATCATGCGCCGACATCAAGGCAATGGTTTTTATATCGTCTTGCTTGGCAGCTTTCAGCAATAAATTTTCAGCGCGGGCATAGCGGCCCTCATGAAATGCTTGCATGCCATTAATCAGGCGAGAACGAGCTTGTTTTTTTGCAAGTGCTTGCCAGGCATTAAAGGGCAGGCGCGCCAAAAACCATAGGGACCACAAACTCACCGAAATAAGCAGCCAGAAAATCAAGCCGTAGGCGACGGTAGTTTCAATGATTTTTCCATGCCAGCGAATCAATACAAAACCCATATCGGACGCTAGGCTTTCCCAAGCGACAACACCAACAGCAGCAAGTAGCAAACACCAAATCAAACCACGAAATACATTCATGGATTTTGTACTCGTTGCGTGGACATGGATCGCAACAACTGAAGCGAGCTGCCGGCAGTCGGAACATTCAAACGGATATCTTGTTTGGCCAATGCCGACAATTTTGCGCGACGTTCACGTAATACCGGGCCATCGGCATAGAGGCGTTTTAACCAGCTATCAATGCGCAGCACACTGGCTTGAAAACTCGTATTGTCGCGTTTGTTTAATGCGCTGCGGGCCAGTGCAATTTCAAGCGCTAATGCCGCTTCAGCGGCGCTACGGTCATTGGCGCCGAGTAGTGATTGCTCATCAGCCGAACGCACCTGCACCATTGCATCGAGCAGACGCTGGAAACCATTTCTACCTGGTTTGTTACTAGTATCGGTTTGTCCGGGCAGGCGGGCAGAGAGTAGTGGAAGCGTCGCTTCGAGTGCATCTAACTCACCGGCCGCCATGGGTTTTCTATCGGTCGCGCTACCCATGGCCTGCATTTCCTGTAGCAGGCTTTGGCGCAGATTAATCGTTTGCGAATCACGGATATCAGAAGCCACTTCATTAGCCAATCGCATGGCACGCAATGCGCCAGGCAAATCACCATCAACATGAATGCGGGCATCGGACATTACCAGCAAAAGCTCTAACGCTTCGAGCTGCACCGATTGTCGCGAGTTGTTTTGTGCTTTTGCCATCTCGCGTACGTTTTCCTCGAGAATGGCTGCGCGTTGATTAACCCCGAGGACTTCGTCACGCAAAAGACCTGTGCGTGATTGGGCGTCCGCTAATTTTTTTTCAAGACTTTGTTGCAAACGTTGTGCGCGCTGCAATTGTTGCTCGGTCCCGAGCAAACGTGCATCCAATGCTTCAGGGCTTAAGTCGACGACTTCGATGGGCGTTACGGGTGTTGCCCAAGGCTGCCATAAAACCAGAGCCAGCACTGCCGCAACGAGTAATAAAATAATAAGCCATAGGCTGGGGCGCCTGAGCATTGCTCCGGAGGCTTCGGTGGAAGTTTCATTGTCGTCAATCACGGCGCTGAGCTCGGCTTAAATTATGGACATGCTAACGCACCCGCTGCGTTTGTACATGCATCAGATGCTCCAGCATGGCATCGGGCTGTGGCGAGGCGCTCACTGTACTGTTCAAAACCCCAGCTTGTTGCAACAAAACCTGTAAGCGAGAGCTACTTACGATCCACAACCCAGTCATCATTTTTTCTTTAAGTTCAGCATTTAGCTGCTGCCAAAACGATTTAAAAACTTCATGGCTGCTGCACAACACGGCAAATGGCTTATGCAAGTTAGCTATTGCTTCGATTTCTTCTGCTGCAATGGGAATCATTTTTCGTTGATACATAAACGCCAATTGAACCAATGCGCCGCGATCAATTAATGTCGGTTCGATCAACCCGCGACCGCCGGGTGCAGTGATTAAGCCAATCGTCTGTCCCTGCAGGTTTTGCAGTGCGGCCATGGCCATCAAACTCTCGGAATGACTGCCGCTTTCAGGTGTGGAAATCTTGCTGACACCCATTTTTTTCAATACCGCAGCGGTGCCTGCACCAAGCGCAAACCAATGTGATTTTTGCGGAACCGTAAAACCCGGAGATAGGCCTGCAAAGCGTGCCGCTGCTGGACTTGTGACGATGATGTGATCGCAAGCCAATGCATTTTTTAATGACTCATCGTTTTCAATCGCCTCTAATTCGATGCTGGAACAAGCCAGAAACTTTGCGCCGCGCAGTTCGCTCGCACAATGCGCTACCGCATGTTGTCCGCGAGGCCGTAAGGACAACACAGTCCATTCACGCATTAGTAAGTTAGGCTTGATGTGAGTCATGCTATTAGCTTGGCATAAATAGGGTTTAAACATGAGCGCGGTATTGAACGAATTAAATCTCGACGACCATTTGCAAGAACTAAATACTGCTTTTTCGGCCATGCCGCCAGTCAACGCGATGGCGATCAGGGCGGTGAAATTTGATGCTGGTGTTTTATCGGTATCGGCGCCGTTGGCTAATAATCTCAACGACAAAGCCTGCGCTTTTGGTGGCAGCTTGGTCAGCGTTATGACTATGGCGGCATGGGGGTTATTGTCGGCAGAATGCCGCCATGAGCAAATCAAGGCGGAGGTTTTTATCGCCGATACCCAAGTTCGCTTTTTAGCGCCGCTATTTGGTGATCTGCATGCCCAAGCTTGTTTACATGAAGACACTAATCGAGCCGTTTTTTTCCAGACCCTGCGAGCTAAGGGTCGGGCGCGGGCGGTAGTGCAATCGAGTATAAAAAATGAACAGGGACAAACCATGTGTCAAATGACGGCTCGTTTTGCCGCCATTCGCAGCAAAATTGAGTAAGCTGCAAGTCTCCCAATGGATTCACTGTCTAGCCATGAAAAAAATTCTTTTATTATTGCTTGCGGCTACTTTTCTGCTAATTATTGCCGCTCCTGCCAATGCCGTGTCCAAGCGGGCTCAAGCAAAGTTGCTTGAAACGGCGCAATTCAAATATGCATCGGCAATACGCTGGAGTGAGTTTGAAATAGCCTGGGGCCACGTCGAGCCAAGCTATCGTGATGAAAATCCTTTAAGCGATTTGGAGAAAGAACGCTTTAAGCAAATTCAAATAACTGGTTACGACAAGAAAAGTCAGGATTTTTTACCAGACGGCAGCATTGAGCAAAATGTGGAAATTCGTTTGATCAATCGTAATACGCAGACTGAACGAGTAGTGATAGACACTCAAATCTGGCGTTGGAATGAGAAAGCCAAGCGATGGTGGCTCACTACCGGCTTGCCAGACTTTACGGCGAAGTCATTTTAAGTTTGGATATTTGATATTAAGGATTACTCATAGGAGTAAGCCATGTTTACTGCTGTTTTTGTGATTGCTGGTTTTGCATTCTTGGCACTTTTATTAATTATTGCACGGGCCTTCAAGCCTAGCCTTGCCCGAGCATCGGAAATTGCTGTGCCAAGCTTTGTCGTCTTATGGGCCTTGGCGGCAGGCACAAATATGTGGATGGCGCTTAGTCAGCCCAGCAAGAGTTTGATGACAGAGTTGCCGACCTTTTTGATTATTTTTCTACTGCCGTTGACGGCAGCCTTGTTAGTTAAGTGGAATTGGCGCTAGCTACCAGAGCCGACCATTTGTCCCTTAGAACACGGCAAGCTGATGATTCCAGTCGCGGCACTGTTTTTATTCTGTTTCGATGGTCTTCTGCTTACAAGATCTTGCGGGTTTTGATCAAATACGAGGGGTGAGTGTTTAATAAACCCCCGCGATGCACAATAAGACTTGGCGTATGCC
>JAYUUM010000141.1:0-3673 GCA_043754555.1 Arenimonas sp.
TCAAAGTCTCAGGTCGGGCACGTGCTCACCTAGCTTGGGTGTGGCAAGGGTAGCTAACCATCGCCACGAGAGAGATACAAGGTCGGGCCTCGGCCCGACATAAACATGGCGACAAATACCAAAGCGTCGGGCCGGGGCCCGACCTACGTGTAGCATCAAAACGGTAAACTTAAACTAGGGTCAACCGTCAATAATTGCTGACGGAATGCCGCTCGAATACGCGTCAAGGCGTCGTTATCCTTTGCGTCGAATCGCAGCACCAAAATTGGCGTGGTATTGGATGCACGCACCAAACCCCAGCCATCGGACCAATCGGCACGCATGCCGTCGATAGTCGAAATACGTGCGCCTTCAAATTTTGCTTGGGCAACAAATTTTTCGATGAAGGTATATTGCTCACCTTCAGCAACGGGCACTTTAATTTCTGGTGTGGAGACACTTTTCGGCAAGGCGCCGAATACTTCGTCGGCATCTTGCGGACTGGCCGCTAAAATTTCCAGCAAACGCGCAGCGGCATACAAGCCATCATCAAAACCATACCAGCGTTCGCGGAAGAAGAAGTGCCCACTCATTTCACCGGCTAGCTCGGCTTCGGTTTCCTTCATCTTGCTCTTGATCAGCGAATGTCCAGTCTTCCACATCAGCGGGCTGCCGCCGTAACGCAAGATATGCGTCGGCAACAAATTGGTGCATTTAACGTCATAAATAATGCAGGCGCCGGGGTTGCGCTCCAGTACGTCGGCTGCAAATAGCATTAATAATTTATCCGGATAAATCATTTCGCCTGAACGTGTTACCACACCCAAACGATCACCATCGCCATCGAGCGCCAAGCCAATATCTGCGCCTGTGCGTTGTACCATTTGTATCAGGGAAACCAGATTGGCTGGATCACTTGGATCGGGGTGATGATGCGGGAAAGTACCATCAATTTCGCAGAATAAAGGTTCAACGTCCGCACCGATGGCTTCGAGCAAACGTGGCGCTAACTCGCCTGCCGCGCCACTACCGCAATCAATAACTACACGCAATTTGCGTTCAATTTGAATGTCGCTGCTAATGCGCGTGATGTAATCATCGGAAATATCGCGCGGTATGACCGAGCCGGTGGTATCACTGCGATGTAATTTGTTTTCCGAAATTCGCGCATACAACATCTGGATGGCATCGCCTGATAAAGTCTCGCCATCAACAACAATTTTGAAGCCATTGTAATTTGCAGGATTATGACTACCGGTAACTGAAATGCCGGTGCCGGTCCGTAAATGGAAGGTACCGAAATACACCACCGGTGTTGGCACCAGGCCCAGATCAATAACATCGCGCCCTGCCATACGCAGGCCGTCAATTAGGGCTTGCGATAACTCTGGTGAGGACAAGCGGCCGTCGCGACCAATCACAATGCTACGAATATTTTTTTCATGCATCAAGCTACCGACAGCATGACCGATTAATTTTGCGATCGATGCGTCCAGCGTTTCGCCCATTACGCCGCGAATATCGTAGGCGCGGAAGATACTGCGATTCACCAGAATTTTGGCGAGCGCCGTGCGCTCTTCGGTAGGACGCACAAACACTGGCTTTAGATCTGGCCGGGAAATCCCGCCCGCTTCTTGTAACTGCAACAAGGTTAGCTCTTCCACTTTTTCAACCGCGGTTGCGCTATTGCCCTTCATAAGTTTTGGCAATAAAACTACCGCAAGACCTGCGGCAAGAAAGATCAAACCCAAAATAAATTCGCCCACACCCTTTAGTCCAGCCAAGCCTGTCGGCGCATCAGGTGCGATTGCGATTATTTTTAATGGCGTGCCGGCAATTTCAACGGCGCTGATATCAATAGCGGCCCGCAAATTTTCAATGTCGCCTGCTTCGGCAACATCAAAACGACCTTGTCGCAAACTGACGTAGGCACCACTTGGGGCTGCATCGGCAATCGGAGCCACCAATTCTTTTATTGGCAAGCGCACGTAGGCCACTGATACCAATTGCCCTTGTTCGTCATTTACCGGCGCTGCGAGTGCCATGCGGGGACCGCCGCTATCAATTGCAACCGCGAGATAGGCTGTCTTTTTGTCGAGTGCGGTTTCTATAACGGCCAATTTCCCAAACCCAAATGCCTTCGGATCGGCATAAGCAGCGTTTAAGTCCGGCGGATAAAAATCAATCTGCTCCACTTCCGGCCAACCTTCCGAAACAATGGTGCGAGCGGCAGCTACATCGCCCCGCTTGAGTGCGGCAATGACAGTATTGCGCTCACGACTCACATTGAGTCTGTCGATCGCACGCTTTACCACCGGATTGACCAGCTGCACAATTTGACTGCGTTTGACTTCGACGGTCTCGGTCAAGCGTTGGTCGGAATAGACGTTATAGCCTTTCCAAATCTGCCAGAGCGCCAGCACAACGCACAGCATAGCCACCAAAGGTCGCCAACCGCCCGCTTTCAAAGCATTCAAATCCATAGATGGTTTTTTCATACATTTCCCCTGTGCTGGAACATCACCGCACTCCGCCTGCATTCAAAGCATTCAAATCGATTTTCGAGTTCTTCATTGATTTTTTATACTCAAACATCATCGCACCCCCGTGTGGCCAAAGCCGCCGGCGCCGCGTGCGCTCTGTTCAAATTCTTGCACTTGCTTAAAACGCGCCCGTGCAATCGGCAGCAACACTAATTGTGCACTACGATCGCCCGGATGAATAGTAAAGGCAGTGTTCCCACGATTCCAGGCGCTGACCATCAAGGGTCCTTGATAATCGGCATCAATCAATCCGACCAAATTTCCGAGCACGATGCCGTTCTTGTGCCCCAGACCCGAACGCGGTAACAAAATCGCGCATAAATTCGGGTCGCCGATATGAATGGCCATGCCGGTCGGAATAAGTTGAGCTTCGCCTGCTTGCAAGGTTATGGGCTGTTCGCACAAAGCACGCAGGTCCATACCGGCCGAACTTGCGGTTGCATAATCAGGTAGCGGAAATTCGTTGCCCAAACGCGAGTCCAGAATTTTTAATTCAATCTCGCAGTTCAAGATTTCGACTCCAATTGCTTGGCAATAATTTTTAGTAAGGCTGCGGCGACTTGATACTTGCTGTCTTTACCAATATCGAAACGTTCGGTTTTTGAAAATACCGTCAAGGCATTGTCTTCACTTTCAAAGCCTATACCTGCGCCAGCGACATAATTGGCAGCGATCAAATCCAGATTTTTTCTTTCCAGTTTACCGCGTGCGTAATGCTCCACTTGTTCGGTTTCGGCGGCAAATCCGACTACACATTTCGGTCGTTTTGCATGCGCCGCGACTTCCGAAAGAATATCGGCCGTGGGCACCAAATCCAGATCCAGACAGCCTTGGGTTTTCTTGATTTTTTGTGGGGCTTGATTGGTCGGAGTAAAATCGGCAACCGCCGCTGCGCCGATGTAAACGTCTTGATCTTCCAAGGCATTCAACACAGCGGTACGCATTTGTGCAGCGCTGCGAACATTGGTACGACTTACATTAAATGGCGTGCATAAACTCACCGGGCCTGCAATAAGCGTGACTTGTGCTCCCATCGCGCGCGCTGCAGTTGCCAAGGCAAAACCCATTTTGCCACTGCTTCTATTGCCGATAAAACGCACCGGATCAATATCTTCAAATGTAGGACCTGCAGTAATCAAAATCTTTTTACC
>JAYUUM010000142.1:0-11117 GCA_043754555.1 Arenimonas sp.
ACGATCCTGAGAGCTTTCCATGACACTGACACAACTTCGCTATTTGCTCGCCATTGCCGATTCGGGGCTGAACATTACGCTCGCTGCCGAAAAAGTGCACGCGACCCAGCCCGGACTGTCAAAACAACTTAAGCAATTGGAAGACGAGCTCGGCTTTATCCTTTTTACACGCGGCGCCCGCAGCCTTGAAAGCATTACACCGGCCGGCGAAAAAGTGATCGAGCACACACGTATTTTATTGGCCGAGGCAAATAATATTCGCGCTATTGCCGCCAATTTACGTCGCGATAATCAGGGCGAATTACATATTGCCACCACACATACACAAGCCCGTTACGCATTGCCGTCTGCACTGGCAGCATTGAACCGCCAGTTCCCCAATGTAGCCGTGCATCTAACGCCCGGTGGCGATAGCGAATCGATCGCAAGTCTGGCGAGAGGCGATGCCGAGATCGCGATTATCAGCACGGCCGGTAGTGCGCCCAGTGCTGCTGATCTGGCGATTCCGTTGTACCGCTGGGATCGTGTCGTGCTGGTTTCAAAACAACATGAACTGGCACAATTGAACCGACCGTTAACCCTGGCCGATATAGCCAAGTTTCCGTTAGTGAGTTATGAGTCCACCCGCGAGCCGGAGTCCTCATTACGCCAGGCTTTTTCCAAAGCCGGCCTGGAGGTGAGTATTGCGGTGACCGCGCGCGATGCCGATTTGATCAAGACTTATGTCCGTGCCGGTTTTGGCGTTGGCGTGTTAGCCGAAATGGCGATTACGCCGGAGGATGCCGATCTGGTCGCGATTGCGGCCGATAATTTATTACCGCGCTGCACCGCCTGGTTACTACTGCGACGCGATCGTGTGCTGCGTGATTACACGCAGGCATTGATCACGCGTTTGTTGCCGCAATTGCATACACTTGAATTACAACGCGCGATCAGCGAGGGCGAAACCTTGAAGGTTAATCCATTGCATTGGCGAGATATTGCAAGACCCGGCACCATGGGTGATTTCGAAATTTAAACGTAGATACCATCTCTCCCATACGCCAGCAAGCCATTTGAAACGACTTGCTGGCGTATGGGAGAGATGGTATCTACGCTCTACGCTCAGGCTTTCTGTACTTGCCTGGCGATAGCTATTCCTTTCAGCCGGCATTGCCTGATGGCTTCTGCTTTGTCGATCAATTGCTCCGCACTGCCAATCATTCGCCAATAACCCGAATCAACGGCTTTGACTTGTGTTGGCCAGTGTTTCGCGGTGCAACCGGTTTTATTCAATGCAGAAGGTGCATTTTTCGGAATGGCACCTTTTTCATCGGGCCCTACTTGTTGCCCGGTCCAATGCACCAATTCCATGTACTGACCTTGCTTGAGCGACAACGCGGGCGCTATACCCAACAAGGGCATGAGCTTTTGTGCGCCTTGGTTTCATCGGCCCGACAGCTCAACACACGCTGCCGGATGCTCGTGTGGTGGCTGTGATTCAGGAGCTGGGTCATGTCGGCACGAATCGGATTCAGATCCACATACGCCATTGCCGCCAGCACCGCACGTTCATCGGCTAACGCCTGACATTTGAAACGACCTTCCCAAAAGCGCCCGCTGCAACCGTCTTCGCTATGGGCAATACGTGCTATGGGTTCATTGATGCAACGCATGAGCCAAGACAACGAACAGAGCCTCTGTCTCAATATCGCAATGCGCTGTGTTTGTTTTAGCAAGCGTTCGATACGCTGATCACTGTCTTGCTCGCGACGATGAAATAGCTGACACCAGCGGCGGGCAACTTCCTCTTCCGACCACTGGCGTGCGGCTTCGATATTCACGTGCACCACGATGTGCCGGTGGTTGCTCATGACGGCGTAGCCATAAATGCCAACGGCATAACACGCTGCAACTCCTTGCAAACGTTGTTCTACATGGATTTTACGGTAGGAATAATCCATGCCGGAATAGGGATCGACACCGCAAAGCCACGCTCGACGCACGCAGCGCGATACGCAGTGATATGCACCGGAGGTGTTATCTGAAACAAACACTGAGCGTGCGGTAGCCATGGCCAATTGTGGCCAGAACTTTCAGGCAATCATGTAGGGAAAATCCGATAAGCTTGTAGGGGATATGGGTTTGATGGATGTCCGGAGTTTTTGTGAGGTATTCACATCACATTCAGTCATACAAACGGATGATTTTACGCTATCAACCTAACTGCGGAAGCTCATGCCATGAAAGGATTTGTCCTATATCTTTCTCTGTTGCTTTCTCTATTCGTTCACGCTGACGTCCGTGCGGAAGGGAATTGTCCGGACGGCTATTTTCCGATCGGTGGAGGCAATGCTGGCTGGGAAGGCTGTGCGCCGATGGGACCTGCAGCCGGAGCGGGAGATGCAGGAGAACCGGAGCCCCAGTGGGAAACACGCTGGGGCGCGGTTGCAACTACTGATGGCGCCATGGGAGTTTCAGCTGCTAAAAACTCCCAAAACAGCGCGGAGCGGGAGGCGATATCTCAATGTCAGGCCCATTCCGGTGGCAAGGCTTGTCAGGTGCGTATTGCTTACTACAATCAGTGCGTTGCGGTTGCATGGGGTGACGGGGGGAGTCGCATGACGCGTGCTCCTGATCTGGAAGATGCTGAGGCTACGGCATTGAGCAACTGTAAAAAAAGTACGACCAATTGCGATCTCTACTATTCTGCATGCAGTTATGCCGAACGTGCGCAGTGATTTCTTCGTTCAATAAGTCATCAATAAGTCACTTGTTTATGTGCCTCTTGCAAAACCCGGCGCCATCGGCGATTTCGAGATATAAAAAAGGCCGGAGAAATCCGGCCTTTTTGATTTGAATGGCGTGATGAAAGCTCAACGCTCGACAATCGCCGCCACGCCCATGCCGCCAGCGGTACAAACAGAAATCAATACGCGACCATTGCCTTTGTCTTTCAACAGCTTTGCAGCCGTTGCAATAATACGGGCGCCAGTCGCTGCGAAGGGATGACCCATTGCCAGTGATGAACCGACCACATTGAGTTTATTGCGATCAATTGGGCCCAGTGCTTTTTCCAAACCCAGTTTGGTTTTGCAGAATTCTTCCGATTCCCAGGCTTTTAATGTGCACAATACTTGCGCTGCAAAGGCTTCGTGGATTTCGTAAAAATCAAAATCCTGCAAACTCAAATTGTTGCGTGCCAGTAATTGTGCAACTGCCCAGGCCGGTGCCATTAGCAAACCTTCGCCGTGAACGAAATCCACCGCAGCGACTTGTGAATCTCGCAGATACGCTTGTACTTCCAAACCATTTGCTGCTGCCCATTGTTCCGAAGCAAGCAATGCTGCCGACGCACCGTCGGATAAGTTGGTCGAGTTACCTGCGGTGAGCGTGCCTTGGCCACTGGATTTATCAAAAGCTGGTTTTAAGGTCGCCAGTTTTTCGAGTGTGGTATCTGCCCGCAAAATATTATCTTTATCGATACCACGAAACGGCACAACCAAATCTTTATAGAAACCGCGCTCGTAAGCAGCGGCAGCTTTCTTGTGCGATTCAAAAGCGAGTTGATCCTGGTCGGCACGGGTAATCTTCCATTCCTTCGCCATTTGTTCGCAACTTTCGCCCATGCTTTTACCGGTACGAGGCTCGGCAACGCCCGGGAATTCGGGTTTGAATTCTCCGAAAGAAAAGCCTTTCAATAAGGCGGCAATACGTTGACCTGCTGTCTTCGCCATATTGGCATTCAACAAACGGCGGCGCATTTTTTTACTGACCGATATGGGCACGTCGGATGTCGTGTCCGAACCACCGCCAATTCCGGCTTCAATTTGACCCAATGCAATTTTATTGCCCACCGCGATGACGGTGTCCAAGCCAGTGCTGCAGGCACGTTGCATGGTAAGGCCCGGCGTTAATGGAGAAAGACCGGACGACAACGTCGCTTCCCGCGCGAGGTTGAAGTCACTGGAATGTTTCAGCACAGCGCCCATTGCAACTTCGCCCAGCACTTTGTCTTGCAAATTGTATTTTTCGACCAAGGCGCCAAGTGTTTTAATAGACAGGCCCATATTGCCAATATCGAAATACACGCTATTGTTGCGGCAAAACGGAATACGGACGCCACCAATAATGGCTACGCGGCGGGAAGTGTTCATTGCAAAATCCTTATTCAAGGTCAGCGGCTAGCGCTGGCATAATGGGGTGCCCTAAGGATAGCTTAGTGGGCTAGAGCAAGATTTCAAAACTCCAAGGGCTATTAAAACGATGACTCAAATTATTAGTTGCCTGGGCGCCTTCGCACTGGAGCTAAGTCCGCAGACGCGAGCACTATCGCCGTGCCTGTCGCAAGCACAAGCGGGCGAGCTGGCGGCATTGCTGGCACGCGATCTGGCCCGCTGGGCTCCGGAAGTGCGTGATTGCAATTTCACCGTACTTGCCGCTTTGTTCGATCCTGTCGAAATTTTACGCCCTGGCTTTTCGCTTCATGCCGAACTTGAACGGCTGACAGCGCAAGTACCGGGCCAGGACTCTGCCCAAATTATTGCACTCGGCGCGAATGAAAATATATTGCCTGCCACATTGGCGCCTTCATCAGAATTTGCCGAAGGTCCGTTTCGTCTGGTGCCGTTTTTATTGCGTGGCGATGCCCAATTAATCAGGCAAGTAGGCGAGCAATTGGAAGCCAGCTTACTCGACATCGGAATGGCGCCTGCGGATACCGCACTATTCGCCCAAGAAAATTTCAAGGCACAAATTGAACATGCACGTTATCTTACCGTGCACGATCTGGCCGCGATGATGGCCATGCAATACGAGCATGCAGGTTTGAAAAATGTCTGGCCCCTGATTGAAACCGCACTGCTCGCACCAAATGAAAACTGCTGGTGTGATGCTATGCCGGAACCACTTGCACTTTATCGCGATCGCGAAATCCATATGACACTGATGGATGCCGACGACTGGCAAAGCTTGGGTTATTGCGGCGAAGAAACCAACCCGGAACGCTGCGAATTTTTATTCGAACAATTTGAAATGCGGCAACGACAAATGGCGGCCTTGTTCCAGGCGCACGGTATTGATGTCACGTTCGAACATTCTGCGAAAGGCAAAGACCCCAAACAGGTTTTATTGCCCTAGTAGCGCTCTATTTGACCGACTTCGCAGTTAAAAACCAACAGGAACGGAAAAGTGACGGCGCGCAGATACCTGCTATGTGAGGAATTATTTTTTCACTGCAGCTAGGCAATACGACGAAATACCGGTTTTAAGCTTCCGAAGTGGCCTGAGTCGGTCTAACATGCCGTTATAGGAGTAATCATGCGCACACATATTGGTCATTACGAAATAGTCTCTGAACTCGGCCGCGGCGGTATGGGCGTGGTCTATAAAGGTTACGAGCCCGCTCTCACCCGCTACGTTGCGATCAAGGAGCTGTCGCCATCGTTAGCACACGACCAGACATTGGTTGAACGCTTTTTGCGGGAAGCCCGCTCGATGGCGTCACTTAATGACCCACATATCATCCAGATCTATTTGATTGGCCAGGATAATAACCAACCGTTTTTCGTGATGGAATTTGTCGATGGCGAATCGCTATCGACCGTTATCAAGCGTGAAGGTCGTTTACAAGTCGGCGATGCATTAAAAATATTGCACCAATCTGCCAAAGGCTTATCGGTTGCGCATGAACGCGGTGTTATCCATCGCGACATCAAGCCCGGTAATTTAATGCTTAATCAACGCGGGCAAATAAAGATTGCCGATTTCGGTATCGCACTCGCCAATCACGATTTTAACAGCAAGCTTACCGGCACTGGCGAATTTGTCGGCACACCAGGCTATTTATCTCCGGAAGTGTGCCTGGGCAAGTCAGTCGACCAGCGTTCGGATATTTTTGCACTGGGTATTGTGTTGTTTGAAATGTTGACCGGCCGCACACCGTTTTCGGATGAAAGCCCGCTTAAATTAATGCTCGATGTGGTGCAATCGCAAATACCGGATGTCCGTGAATTGAATGCCGACGTTGATGTCGATGTCGCTGCGATGTTGTCGCGCATGCTCGAAAAAGATCCGAATGATCGTTATCAAAGCACCGAAGCTCTAATCGATGACCTGGAAAAACATTCACTGATAAAACAAGGTGGTCCGCTTAAGTTAAAAACTTTGGCCTCGTCGGGTCCCGCCGCTACTTTAATTGGCATGGCAACCCCGATAACGCCCGGCGTAATGCGTGCACCGACGCCACCGCCGAATGTCGGAAATTCGCCCGCCGCTGCCACGGTTGCAGTGACTACTGCCCAAGGCAGTACGAGACCCGGAGTGACGCAAATGGCGCCACAAGCACACGCTGGTTCTGGGGCCGGAAAATGGGTAGCGCTTGCCGCCATCCTGGGTCTGTTTATGGTCGGCGGCGCCTGGGGTTTATACAGTGTGTTTAAAACCGAGGCTCCGGTTGAACAAACCATCGCGACAAATAATGTGTTACCCGATAACAGCACCACACCAAGCACTGAATCAACATCGATTACGAGCTCTGTTACTCCTATCGCGGCCGACACGCAATCGAGTACCAGTGCCGCAACGGCCCGTGTTGAAACACCCGACACCAGCAGCACTACAAGCAATAGTACAAACAGTGAACCGAGCGATGAACCGTCTTCCACGCCATACAACTCAAGTGCAGCCACGTCCAATACTGCCAATAATTCGTTGCCTGTCCGTGAACGCGTAGGCGAAAGAATCAAAGATCGAGTTGAGAATAATAATAGTGATAATAATTCGGCAGCAAGTGGTAGTGCCGCACATACCTTTGCCGTGGTCACTAATGGTGATCCTGCTTTAATGATTCCGGCGCAACAAATGATTGAAGACAAACTCAGCGAAGCAGGTTTTCAGTCCGTAAACAGCAAACGCGCGGATATTATTGTGCGGGTAAAAGCCGATATTATTGGCAATCAAGACATCAGTTTTTACGGACAAAACGCTACCCTAACTACGGCGTACCTGAGCGTTAAACCTTTCGGTCGCGGTGGCCGCGCGTTAGGCAGTGGCTTCCGTGAAAAAATTGATTACACGCCACTCAATGCTGAAGACAAAGTGCAGCAGGCACTTGAAGAACATATGAGTCGCGTGGTGGATAACGTCGGCGCGAAGTGATTATGTGAAGTACAGAAAAGCCGATTTTGGTCGGCTTTTCTATTGCCTGATTTAAATACCGAATTACATACGTGGGAGCCGATTTATCGGCGATAAAATAAACCCGCGTATTGAAGATTTAATTAAATCCCGGTTTGCAGACGTGGGAGCCGATTTATCGGCGATAAAATTCCCATGCTTCCTTACACAACATTGTGATATTCCCTGACATTACTTCTCACGCCCTCGTTTAATCTCGTCTCATCCTTAGAGTGGCGAGATTTAAAATGCAACCATTGCCAGACAAAATAGATTTTCGAAACTCTTTTTCCAAAGGCTCATGTAAATTGAGAAAGGGCAGGCATTCAATTGAAAATCAAATTTATCTCGTCACATTTAATACAATAAATCGGGAACCGCTGTTCCAAAATTTTGCACCGGCCTCGCAATTTTGCAAACATATTCAAACAAAAGAAATATGGCCTAGCGCCAAATTATTATGCTGGGTATTAATGCCCGATCACTTGCATGGCCTCATACAGATAGACGGTACCGAGCCCCTAAAAACGATAGTCGGGCGAGTAAAGGCGCAACTTACGCGGTCACTCAGAGTGGCTCTGCCTAATCATCAAGTCTTGTGGCAAAAGGGTTTTCACGATCACGCGTTGCGGAAGGATGAAGATTTACAAAGTGTTGCCTACTACATGCTAATGAATCCGATTCGGGCGAAATTATGCCGCTGTATTGCGGATTACCCATATTGGAATGCAATCTGGCTGTAACAGCTATCTCATCAGTATTGATACACATCGCCGATAAATCGGCTCCCACAAAAGCTCAATCACACTGCCGATAAATCGGCTCCCACAGAAGCTCAATCACATCGCCGATTAATCGGCTCCCACTAAAGCTCAATCACACCGGCGATAAATTCGCATAAGCCAATACCAACCATTTGCTCCCGGCATTTTCGAAATTAACTTGCACGCGGGCGTGGGCGCCATTGCCTTCGCAGTCCATTACGATGCCGACACCGAAGCTGGCATGTGAAACACGCTGACCCAGTTTCAAACCACCGGAAGGTGCTTCCGACATTCGATTATTGTTGTACGCCGAATTAAAAGAGGATTTTGAGACATTCACTTTCGGCCGTACTTCATGCAGCAGGCTTGACGGAATTTCACGCAGGAACCGTGACGGCGTGCCGTACATTTCCATGCCGTGCAATCGTCGGGTTTCGGCATACGTCAAAATTAATTTTTCACGCGCGCGAGTCAGGCCAACATAGGCCAGACGACGCTCTTCTTCGAGGCGGCCATTTTCTTCTACCGCTCGGTTGCTCGGGAATAACCCTTCTTCCAGTCCGGTTAAAAACACCAGCGGAAATTCCAAGCCTTTCGCGCTGTGCAGCGTCATTAATTGCACGCCGTCTTCACCGTCTTGCGCCTGACCTTCGCCGGCTTCCAGCGATGCATAACTTAAAAATTCGACAAGCTCGCTCATGCCCTGGCTTGCTTCATCATCGCGTCGTTGAAAGCGCGTGGCTACCGATACCAATTCGTCCAGATTTTCTAGTTTAGAATCGACTTGGCCTTTCGATTCCTGCGAATAAAACGCACGCAGGCCGCTCCGTTCGAGCACATGATCAAATTGTTCGTGCAGCTCCAGTTCTTTCGTCTGCTCTTGCAGCGAAGAAATCAACTCGATAAAAACGCCGAGGGCATTTCTTGCTCTTGCCGTCAGTTCGCTGCCTTGAATCATTTCGCTCGCGGCAAGCCAAAGTGAGATGGCTTTAGTTCGCGCAAGCTTCCTGACTTCATCAAGTGTTTTGTCGCCGATGCCGCGCGTGGGTGTATTGACCGCTCGTTCAAAGGCCGGGTCGTCGTCGCGATTACTCAGCAAGCGCAGATACGCGAGCGCATCCTTGATTTCAGCACGCTCGAAGAATCGCAAACCGCCATACACGCGGTACGGCATACCGGCTTGAATGAGTTGCTCTTCCAATGCACGCGATTGTGCATTCGAGCGATACAGCAAGGCGCATTCACGGGCGCTGCCGCCTTGGCGAATATGCGCTTGTATGCGTTCAACAACGTAACGTGCTTCATCGACTTCGTTGTAGGCGGCATATAAATCGATGCTGTCGCCTTCGCCGGAAGAAGTCCAAAGATTTTTGCCCAAGCGCTCCGGGTTATGCGCAATAACGGCATTGGCCGCCGACAATATATTGCCGGTCGAACGATAATTCTGTTCTAAACGAATCGTTTGTGCGCCGGGATAATCACGCAGAAAACGCTGTACGTTTTCGACTTTTGCACCACGCCAACCGTAAATCGCCTGGTCATCATCACCGACAATAAATACCTGACCGGTTTCGCCTGCCAATACGCGGACGAAGGCATATTGAATGCTATTGGTGTCCTGGAACTCATCAATCAGTAAATGCTTGAAACGATTTTGATAGTGCAACAACAAGGCATCGTGTTGAAGCAAAAGCTCATGCGCCCGCAATAAAATTTCGGCAAAATCGACCAGACCCGAACGCTGGCATCGCGCTTCATAAGCTTCGTAAACTTGCAAAATAGTTTTAGTAAAAAAATCGCCGCCCGGCACCTGGATATGTTTCGGACGGCGACCTTCGTCTTTCTGCGCGTTAATCCACCAGACGATTTGCTTACGGGGAAACCTGCCTTCGTCCAATTCCATCTCATTGGCGATACGTTTGATTAAACGCAATTGATCATCCGAATCCAGTACCTGGAAGCCTTCCGGCAAGCCGGCTTCCTGATAATGCAAACGCAGTAAACGATGCGCCAAACCGTGGAAGGTACCCACCCACATGCCCCGCGAACCATTGACCAGAATTTTTTCTACGCGATGCCGCATTTCGGTCGCGGCTTTATTGGTAAAGGTCACCGAAAAAATACCATGCGCCGGAACACCGACCACTTCATGCAACCAGGCAATACGCTGGGTGAGTACACGGGTTTTTCCTGAGCCTGCGCCAGCCAACACTAAGTAATGCCCAGGCGGCGCCGACACCGCTTCACGCTGAGCAGCGTTTAGATCATCAAGTAGGTGGGAAACATCCATGCAATTAAAGGCGAATTAATGCCCTGCTTTGTGTCCCTTTGCTGCTTGCGACATCAAATTGTCAGTCCATGCAATACCAATGGCCGAAAGAATAAAGACCATATGGATAATGGTTTGCCACATCACGCCGGTCTCGGTGTAAATGACCCCGGCTTGTGCGACCGCATTTGGCGAACCTAGCGAACTAATCGCAATAAAAGTTTTCAGCAAGTGAATCGAGCTGATACCGATAATCGCCATAGCCAATTTCACTTTCAATACCGAGGCGTTCACATGACTCAACCATTCTGGTTGGTCGGGATGCCCTTGCAGATTCAGGCGCGACACGAAAGTTTCGTAACCGCCCACAATCACCATCACCAGCAAGTTTGAAATCATGACCACGTCAATCAGGCCCAGCACTGCCAACATAATGAGCTGTTCGCTCAAACTGGTCGCGCCTAAAATCAAATGCCACAGATCTTTCAAAAACAGAACGACGTACACACCCTGCGCGACGATCAATCCGAGATAGAGAGGTAACTGCATCCAGCGCGAGCTAAAGATAAGCCTGGATAAAGGATGTAACTTTTGTGGTTTGTCGGAATTCATAATTTATCTTTGTTTGAGCTGTGCATATTCTAAAGGTTTGCAGGCGGAATACCTATTGCAACGTGCGCATAGCCCAGCAATACCGTCTTTAACCGCCATTTTGGTGGGCAGTGCCCACCCTGCATAACTGGAATGCCGATATTTTCAAAAAAGTCATCCTGGAATGCTTTTTTCGGCGACCCGGCGCCTTCAAGCGCCGCCAAAATACACTGATTTCGTAACAGCGCCTTCAGCCGCGAAAACCCTGCGCCAGTGGTCATCGTAGGAGCGAGCTCTGCTCGCGAAATACTTGCGACGGGGCATTTCGCAAGCAGAGC
>JAYUUM010000143.1:0-11092 GCA_043754555.1 Arenimonas sp.
GCACCGGCCAAGGCCGGCGAGTTGATAAAAGGCGAGGATTGTAATTGCCCGACCAAGGCCGCAGCTTGCTTGCTTTGGCCTACCAAAACCAAACTGCCTTCGTTAACCGACAGTTTATCGAGCGCAGTGTCATCGGGAATGCGTTTGGTCAAATCATTGATCAGTGCCAGCATTGTAGGCTGCGAGCTTCTGAATTTTTGCAGGAACACTTCTGCCTTGCCGGCTTGTTTCAACTGTACGCGGAACACATTCGCCTGCTTTGCCTGCACACCTGCGGCAGATACTTTTTGTTCCCATTCCAGTAACACTTTCTCGCGGGTACTCAAAACCAGGTTCATCGCCAATATCAACAAAATGAAACCCGCGAGCCCTAGACCAAGATTTAACCAGGCATTTTGATTTGATCCCGCAACACGCATGGTGATTGGCAACAAGTTCACGTTCAATATTTGCTGGTGTTCATCGATGACATCAATGCCGCTAAGATCGTCCGCCAAAATTCCTAATGGCTTCAAGCTTTTTTCGAGTGCTTGCTTTGGTAACACAATCAATTCGACTTGGCATTGTTTGCTTTGCACATTGCGACTTAACATGCGCGCTTCGAAATGCACCTGATCTAAGGTAAACGGAGTTTGTCGATCAATTTCAAAACTTACTACTTCGCGTAATTTACTTTCTGCCGCCGAGGGTAAAGTTAATACCCGTCGCAACACTTGCTTGCTGTCGAGCAATAAATAACGTGGCGCGTTTCTTTGTTGTTGCAGACGGCCTAGACACATTTTCAGAAGATCTTCGTCATCTGCGGGCAGGCTTCCCAATGCTGTCAAGCGACCGTTACTGACGGCATAAAAATGCAGCTCATTACTCTGCACACGAATACACACACGGCGGTCGGTCGCGCCCAATAATTCTTGCCACGATGCGGGCAATAATGACAAACATTGCTGCCGTGCTTGAGGCCACCAAGACGACAGCGAGCTGCCTTGATAAGCCAAGCGCATGGGTTCCAGCAAATTGGAAACAGAACTATTCATTAATATTTATTCGTTTGCTCCCACTCGCCATGCGAGGGGTGTGTAAAGCTGACCGAAATTACCGTTGGCACCTATCCGCAAGGTCGCAGTAATTTCGGCTCGGCTACCATCAGGCTCAATGGCTAAGCTGGAAATACTATACGTTCCCGTGCCGCTGGTCGCGAGTGGGTTGCCATCAGGCAGCGTAAAAACAGGCATTCCAGGCCGCCAAGCTTCGCGTTGAGCCAGTAATTGCGCGATTTGCGGGGCTTGCAGGCCCAAAGCGGCCAGCACCTCTGGCGATGCAAAGCTGGGATTGGGTCGTGCCAAACCGCTGTAAATAGTGATCAGCGGCTGCAGCTTTGCAAACAGCTCCGGCGTGACGCCCAAGACTTGTTGCAGTTCCGGAATAGTTTGGAAGGCACCGTCTTTGGCACCGTAGGGACGATTGGCGCTCTCATATTGCGGGTCTTCTGCGCCACCGGGCAAGGTCAACAAATCATCAGGGTCACGCCAATCCACAATGGCAGAAGTTATATTTTGTGCCTGTAATGCATCAACGCCCACTGACAGCAAAAGTGGATAGATAACATCCGATCCAGCCACATTAATATCGACCTTTCCGCTTTCATCGACCGTGTGAATTTCAATCCGGGTTTTGCCGACCGTGTATCTGTAAATACGATTGTCAGGCACCCATTGCAACAAAGGATCGGTATTACTCAGACGCATAGTTGCTACATCAACACCACCTTCGGCGGCGTAACGCGCTTGTACCGTGCGCGCCAATAATTTACCTTGTTGGCGTTCGGTGCTGGCAATCAGGGCAAATATCCCGATGATGCCAATTAAAATAATCAACATCCAAAGCACCAGCAATAGTGCAATACCCTTTTCTTTTTTTTTCAGACCAGTTCTCATAGTCCGCCGCCCAACTCTGGATCCTGACTAAACGGCGCCGGTTGCAAACCCGGGTTGCCACCCGTAGCCGTAGCAGCCGATAATTTTGAAGATGTTACCAAGATTGGCCAATGCCTTTTGGAATCGGCGAACTCGATTTTCAAACTGGTTTGCAAAGGTATTTGGGTAGGCAATTCCCAGCTATTTTTCCAACCACCTGGTTTGGATTGTTCATTCAGGGTGCGATAGGAAAATTCACCGCTTTTGATACCTTCCAGTAAAATTTCCGGTTTGCGTTCTGCTTCAAGCAATCCTTCGGTGGTGATTTGTTGAAACTGAAATTCGAGTTGGTAATTTTCACCCCCACGCTTTAATTCAAAGGTCTGCAAGTAGGCGCCGCCATAAGATAAATAGCCCGGCATATTGGCAACAAACTGAAGTTTGTTGCGATCTCCAGAAAAAAAAGTTGCCTCGCCATTGCTGGCGTCAAACTCGTAAGCGATTGGCAATGCGCCGGTCACTTGCCGACGAATAAAACTTTGCACGCTGCGTAATTGTTCATTCCGTTGTGCCGCTGCTTCTGATTTAGCAGAAGCGGCCGCCGTGCTGCGCATTAAATTCAAACCCAATAACACCAGCAAGGCCATCAAACCGGTGACCACCAGCATTTCGAGCAAAGTAAAGCCAGCGGCGATGCGCTTTGACCTGCGTGTGCCTAAATGAAAAGCATGCTCGAAAATTCTTTTCCTCATAGCTGCGGATCAATATTATTAGCTGCTGATTGACGCGCCTTGTAACTGACAAAGCGTAATTGGTCTTGTGACTTATCTCCCCAACTTACCAAAAGGTTCACTTGGTACAGCACCGGTGGGCTAACCGATTCAATTGGGCTAACGGGTGCCTCTGCTCCGATACTTGGGTCAGGCACTTCTTTAATTTCAAGTTGATAACGATATTTACCGTCTTCCCATTCGCCCTGTTTAGTGTCGGCCTCCATAAATTCCATGGTGCCAATAGTGTCCAGTAAAGATTGCGCATGCATGCTGGCTTCACTGGCATGACCTGACCAACGTACTTGTCGCAAACCGCCAGACATCGTAGCAATTACCAATCCGCTAGTTACCGCAAGCAAACCAACCGCCATCAAGACTTCTAATAAGGTAAAGCCGCGAGCAGCAGATAAGAATCTGGCGGAAGCAATCGGGTGCACGCGCCTTTCTTGGATCCTATTATTTTTAGCAGAGAGCGATCTGCGAGGATGGCTTTTCATGGCGAAACGCCCGGCTTGGTTACCGTGACTTCACCGGTCAACCACTTCACATCGACCTGCCATTTGGCAGTGTCATGCTGCAATACAATGCGACCACCGGTTGCTGCGCCATCGGGGAAAAACTTGATAGCGGCAACATCTTCTTCAGGCTGCTCAATACGCGCCGTGGTGGCAATAATTTCGAGCGATTTTGGCAACACGCCCGAATGATTTTTCGGGCCCGACCATTCACGTGTTTTTGCATTGATCTTGAAACTTTGCGCCTCGCCAGTGACCATGGCCTGGCTTTTTGTGAAACGCAATTCTGCCGCTAATGTTTTTGCCGATGAGCGTAATTGCTGGCCGGGTAATTGTTTATTTAATGTGTAAGCGGCGAAACTCATCACCAACGCGATCATGCCGACCACCACAATAATTTCCAACAGGCTGAAGCCTCTAGCGATGTTAGTGGCTTTAACAGGATCCCGCCTGCGAACACTATGCGTGCCAGAAGTGCTGAAACTTATTCCCAGCCATGCGACAGAGGTGGCAGGATATAGCGCTTTCATACATCAAGGTATAACGACGATATCTTTATCTACACCTTCGCCACCTGCTTTTTTATCGGCAGCAAGGCTTACCAATTCAAAATCGGCATCAGTACCAGGGTTGCGGTATTCAATCGCAATACCCCAGGGGTCCTTTAATTGTTTTTCATTTGTGTAGGGTCCGAGCCAACCATCGGCATTGTTTGGGGCTTTGACAAGTGCCTCCATACTTTCCGGCAGGCTACCCACATCAGATTGATATTCACTCACTTTTTGCACCAGCAAATTAAGCTGCGTTTGGGCCAATTTATAATTGGATTTATTCTTGGCGCCGACAATATTGTTTGCAGCCAGCGCCACAATGCCGCCGATCAATAAAATCACGACCGCCAATTCAATCAGGGTAAAACCACTTTGAGATGTCAACGGTCGATACTGGCGTTTCATTAGACAACTGCTCCGGTTAAATTAAAGATAGGCAACAACACTGCAATGATGATGCAGAACACCATCAAGGTCATCAATAAGGTCAGCACCGGTAACAGCGCAGCCATTAATCGACTGATCGAATGATTGGCTTCGGTATCAAAGGTATCCGCCACTTTTAGCAGCATGACATCCAATTCACCGGATTCTTCACCGACCTGAATCATTTGTACAGCCAATCTGGGGAAGCTTTTTTGTTTTGCCAGCGCATAAGCTAGTCCAGAGCCGGTTTTTACTTCGTTGCTTGCCACTTCTACCGACTGCCCCAACACCTGATTAAACAAGACCGGGCGCGACAAGTTCAATGCATTCAGCAATGGAACCCCGCTCTGCACCAAGGTTCCCAGGGTTCTGGCAAATCTCGCGGTATCAATTCGAGCAATTAGCGTACCGAATATTTTGGAATTAAGAATCCGTTGATCAACCGCGAGGCGCCAAGCTGAATTCTGCCATTGTTTTTGCAACCAGTAGCCCGCGATAAAAAGCACCGGGATTGGCACCCACCACCAATCACGCACAATATGACTGACCCACATTAATGCAGTGGTGTACCAAGGGACTTCGGCACCGAAATCTTCAAACAATGATTCAAATTGCGGCAATACCAAAGTGAATAACAGAAAAAATGCGACCACTACCATCAGCATCAATATGCAGGGATAAATCAGTGCATTGACCAGCTTCATCCGGAACTCGCGGCTGCGTTCCAGATACTCGGCAACCCGCGTCAAACTGATTTGCAATCCACCACCGGCTTCGCCAGCTCGCACCATATTTACTATTAAACGTGAAAATAACCCGTGCTGCTGTTCAAGTGCACTTGATAAAGTACCGCCACCACGAACTGATTCGCGAATGCGCTCAAGTACTTTTTTAGCACTGGCCGATTCCGGCAACTCGAGCAATACACCGAGTGCTTTGTCGAGCGGCTGTCCGGCTCCCAGTAGTGTTGCCAATTGCTGGGTAAATTGCAGCACTTGGGCGTCGCTCATTTCGCTTTTTTTAAATAGCGAAAACAAACTGCCTTGCTCAGAAAAATTATCGGAACGCTGTGCTTCAATCGGCAAATGCCCCTGCTCTTGCAAACGTGCAATCACTTCCTCGCTAGAAGTCGCTTCCATTTGTCCGATTAAATTTTCGCCTGCCGATGACAGGGCTTTGTAGCGGAATAACGGCATGAATTAATTAGCAAAAACTTGATGAACAGGCATGATACCCCGATTAAGTATTGCGGTGTGCAAGGTCCCAATCCATGAGCCTTAGATCAGCATCTACACTTCTTCAGCCAGCTCACAAGCAAGAGGGCTCAGGTGTCCATAGCAGCACTAAAGCTGGGGCCTGGTGATTCTGGAGGGCCGACATCACACTTTCCGCAAACCGGCAAATCTAGGCGATTATGTTCTAGTTGAGCTACAAAATCGGCTCGTTTTTTACCGAATAAAATCTCGTTGTAAGAATTATCCAGCAAATTCCCTAAAACGCCTGCGCGTGGATGTTGACAGCAAGGCACCACCGTACCGTCGTAATCAACGTACAGTAAGTTGATTTGTCCAGCCCACTTGTGTGATGCAAAACGATCTGCGTTTGCGACATATAAACATTGCGATTGGGGAATGACAGGTACGCTACCGGTCATGTTTACTGCCGATTGTGGCAATGCCATCCATCGCCGAAATTTAGGCGTCCAGCCGCGGGGAATTAACACGTCCTCCCAGCGCTTGCGGTGAATCGCATCCATGCACACAGTGCTAGTGATCAACTGCATCGCAGGCGCGTAGCGATCCCGCAAAATACGGGCGCGTTCTAAAAATTCGATTAGATTTTCCCACTTTGAAGGCGGCCGCTTAGCTTCATAATCTTCGGGAGTACCATCACCATCACAACTGACCACTAACTTGTTTACTACCTCCAACCGGACTACTTCCTCAAAGTCTTTCCAGTAAACTTGTTGTGCATTGGTGGAAATTTCAACTATTGAAGTTTTAAATTTTTGTTCGGGAATAATTGCGACAAGCTTTGACAGCTCTTTGTGTAAAAGTGGTTCGCCATAATTAAAAAGACGCAATGTATGGATCTTTTCAATATCCAAATTTCCTAAGATACGGCGGAAATTCTCCAGCGGCATGCGATGCACTTTCGGCAACAATGTCGAGTTAGGGCAACCGATACAACGTAGTTGGCAGCCATGCACCACATCTATATGTGCATTGTAGATAGATGTCGCTAATGGTTGCATAAAATTGTTTTTTCTCTATGACAAGTTTTATTTTCGTGCGAAATCCAGTGGCTTGATAGAGCGTGCAAAAGCTCAGCTATCATGCCTCTTCTGTCACACGCAACACTTCTTCAATTGTTGTTACGCCCTGCATCGCTTTTAGCAAGCCGTCTTCGTACATGGTGCGCATACCGCTCGCGCGGGCGGCTTGTTCAATATCACCCATGCCAGCATGCTGCATGACCAATTTACGCAGCACGTCGTTCATCACCAGAAATTCCATGATGGTGGTACGACCTAAGTAACCAGTGAGCGAGAGTGGCGATGGTTTTGCCCGATATAAATAAATTGTGCCTGTTGCCTGAAAACGTCGCAGGCCAAATTTCTCAATTTCTTCAATGCCGGCTTCATATTTTTCCGCATGAGTGGGCTCAAGCCTGCGCACCAGACGCTGGGCCAAAATACCGTTCACGGTAGAGGTAAGTAAGTAATCTTCAACGCCCATATCGAGCAGACGGGTGATGCCACCCGCGGCATTATTGGTATGCAAGGTCGACAGTACCAAGTGTCCGGTCAAGGCTGATTGAATGGCAATTTTGCTGGTCTCCAAATCCCGCATTTCACCGATCATGATAATGTCAGGGTCTTGTCGAACGATGCTTCTCAACGCATGCGAGAAATCCAGACCAATTTGCGGCTTGGCCTGAATCTGGTTAATGCCTTCAATTTGATATTCGACCGGGTCTTCGACGGTAATGATTTTTACGTCTGGGGTGTTCAGCTGATTCAATGCAGCATAAAGAGTTGTCGTTTTGCCTGAGCCAGTGGGGCCGGTTACCAATAAGATACCGTGCGGCTGTTCAAGCACTTTGACGAAATCGCCAAGAAATTCGTCGGTGAAACCAAGCGATTTAAAATCCAGCACGACCGATTCACGGTCCAGCAAACGCATAACCACCGACTCGCCATGCGCCGTTGGTACGCTGCTAACCCGCAGATCCAGCTCCTTGCCTTGCACGCGCACCATGATGCGACCATCTTGTGGCAACCTGCGTTCGGCAATGTTCAACTTCGCCATAATTTTTATGCGTGAAATAATCGCAGCGGTTAGATTCGCCGGTGGCGACTCGGCATCAACCAAGACACCATCAACACGATTACGCACTTTTAAACGGTTTTCGTAAGGTTCGATATGAATATCCGACGCCCGCATTTCTACTGCGCGTTGAATAATCAAATTGACCAATCGGATGACTGGCGCTTCGGAGGCCAAATCACGAAGATGTTCAACATCGTCTTCGTCACCGCTGCTGGAATCGTCACCGATATTTTCAACGATGGTACCCATGGCACTACGACCCTGGCCATAATAACGTTCGATCAAATCAGAAATTTCCGAACGCAAGCCAACCAGGACGTTGACTTCTTTTCCGGTTGCCAGCGCCACGGCTTGCGCGGCGTAATCGTCTTGTGCATCGGCCACCAATAAATCGATTATTTCGTCTTTTTCTGTGATTGGACAGACCGCATGCTGCTTCATAAAACGCACGGTCAAAGACAAATTTTCCGGCGCCGTGTCCGGGCAATCTTTCGACAATACCAAAGGCAGATGCATAACTTCACTGCTGGCTTCAGCCATGTCACGCTCGGACACCATTCCTAGGCGCACCAATAATCCACAGAGCGCCCCGCCGGATTCGATTTGCAATCGTAAAGCCCGGCTATGGTCGGCTTCTTTTAAGCGGCCTTTTGCCAATAATGCCAGGGCAATGCGCTCGTCTGCCGAAATTTCTGGGGTGTCGTCAAAGACCGCGTTCACAAATCTCTCCAATTCTGAGGCCAAACTTTAGCAGAAATGCTATGGCTTGTTTTCGGCAACTCGTTATTTTTTCGCGGAATTACACTTCAAGCTTGCATCCATGTAGTGGGCGCCAACTGCCGAGCGATCACCTGAAACATACATAGCTTGCTGTACTCAATTCAAATCCTATCGACTCAACTGTTGACGATAATCATCCGCACCCGCTTTGGATTGGATATGCGCTCCGGGTTATTGGAGCATTGTTGTTACATGTTATGTCATATGAAGAAATCGCGATTAGTCCTCATTATTCAGGGCTGCATTACCTAGTTTTTCGTTTACTATACGAGTAATCTCGGTATGACCATCTGAACATGGAGTGGTGAACTTTGGCCAGTAAAGACCCGATTGAAGCCCCCGGCAACGCAAACGAATCTTCACATCGCCAGCTGTGGGACACGCTCACTGATGCAATCGTTGTTATAGATAAACTGAGCATCATCCACTATGCAAATCCGGCGTTCAGTGAATTGTTTGGTTATCGTCCTGAAGAAGTCCTTGGCCAGCCCATAAGCTTGATACAACCAGAACATTTGCGCCAAGCCCACAATCACGGCGTTGACAATTATCTGAAAACCGGCAAACGCCGCATTGACTGGCGCACGGCCGAAGCCATTGGCTTGCACAAGCTGGGGCATGAATTTCCGTTGAAAATATCGTTCAGCGAGATGCAGATAGACGGCAGTCACACGTTTGTCGCCATGTTGCGGGATATTAGTTCCCGTCGCGCGAGTGAAAACGAGATTAATGCAACCATCTCCCAGCTAACAGCCACACTTGAATCGACCAACGAAGGCATTGTGGTATTGGGTTATAAAAACAAGATTACCCGGTTCAATTATCGCTTTGTCGAAATGTGGAGATTGCCAAAGGAGCTAATGGATGCGTACGACGACAAAGCCGTGTTGGAGCTGGTTCTGGCGCAGTTAACCGATCCCGCGACGTACTGGAGTCCAGTAGCAGAACTCACAAAAAATCCTCTCGGCGAAAGTTTTGATGTGCTTTCGTTCAAAGACGGAAGGGTTTACGAACGTGTCTCCAGGCCGCAAATCAGCAACGGCAAAGCCATTGGCCGTGTGTGGAGCTTCCGCGATATTACCGAACGCGTGCACTCGAATGATTTGCAGGCAGCGCTGTATAAAATTTCTGAGGCGGCCCATAGCGCCCCTGATCTTGCTGCCCTGTTCCCTCGCATTCATGAAATTATCAGTGAATTGCTTCCTGCCAAAAATTTCTACGTCGCGCTGTATGACGAGAATACTGATTTAATCAACTTCCCCTACTTTATTGATGAGTTCGATCCTGCGCCACCACCTCGCAAGTTCTCGGAAGACCAGGGTCTTACATCTCGCGTATTAAGAAGTGGCCAGCCGCTTTTATTGGTGCCAGAAACCTCGAGAGAACTGGTCCCCAATCCCGGTACGCAATATGCAGGCACCAGTGGCGTTGATTGGCTAGGCGTGCCGCTTAAGACCAATCGCGGCACAATCGGTGTGTTAACGGTACAAACCTACTCAGGTTCGACACGTTACACAGAAAAAGATAAGGAATTATTGCAATTTGTCTCCACCCAAGTGGCAACGGCCGTCGAGCAAAAACAAGCACAACAAGCAGCCCGCGAGAGCGAGGAGCGCTTCCGCAATGTATTCGACAAAAGCCCGATCATTATCTGTTTGCTTAGTTACCCGGAAGGTCGATTTCAGGAAGTCAATGCCGCTTACCTTGAAGCCTTTGGCTATACACGAGAACAAGTCATTGGTCGCACAACCCTGGAACTTGAATCATGGGTCAATAAAAACGATCGCCAGCTTTATTTGGATTTATTAAAAACAGTGGGCAATGTTCAAAATTTTGAAGCCAGCATGCGGCGGCGAAATAAGGAAACTTTTACCGTACTTTACAGCGGCAGCCTGGTGACCTTAGCTGGCCGTTCTTACAGCCTTAACTCGCTGCAAGACATCAGCGAACGCAAACTCGCGGAAGCGGCGTTACTGGAAAGTGAAGATCAATTTAAAAGTGCCTTTGAATACTCTGCCATTGGAATGTGCTTGGTATCGCTGGATGGCAGTTTTGACAAAGTGAATGCTGCGCTATGTAATATTTTGGGTTATGAAGAAGACGAGCTATTGGCGCGCAGCTTTCAAGACATAACCCACCCGGATGACTTAGAGGCCGACCTTAGCGAATTAACAAAATTGCTTAATGGCGAAACCAATAGTTACATGATGGAAAAACGTTATTTCCATCGAGACGGCAGCATCGTTCCGGCGATGCTTGCAGTGTCAATGGTGAAGGATAAGTTCGGCAAGCCGAAACACTTTATTTCACAAGTTGAGGACATCAGCGAACGTAAACGTGCCGAACAATGGCAGCAACATTACGCCGATACCTTAAGCCTGATTATGACCGAGGCGCCCACCTCGGCTGTGCTCGAGTCGCTAGCAGTATTTGCCGAACGACAAGCCGACGGCATGCTTTGCTCGATCATGTTGTTGACGCCTGATGGCAAGCGTTTATTACATGGTGCCGCGCCAAGTCTGCCAGCCTTTTTTAATATGGCTTTTCATGAGTTCGAAATAACTCCCAATGCGGGATCCTGCGGCGCTGCGGCGCATTCAGGTGAACTGATTATTGTTGAAGACATTATGGACCACCCCAATTGGTTGCCTTGGCGTAACTTGGCCACTCAAGCCGGCGTTCGCTCGTGCTGGTCCCACCCCATACTTTCAGTCGGCAGCAAGGTACTGGGCACCTTCGCAATTTACCGGCGCGAACCTTCGGTCCCGACAAAAGAAGACCTGCAACTGATTCGACAATCCG